>JAGPKD010000025.1 GCA_018054125.1 Candidatus Oleihabitans oleiphilus
AAACTATATTTATTTATAAAAATTTATCATAAATCTATGAATTATTTTCTAATATTTATTGTTTATGGTTTTGTTGAAAAAAGAAAATTATCACGAATTGATACCATACTGATGAGATAAGATATAAAATAAATAGCCTACGATGAAAATTTTAAAAAGCCTTTTCCCCTTCCTCTCCCTCGAAGGGAGAAGATTAAGGTGAGGGTGTAAATATATATTGCTCTTTTTTATAAAAAGAATTTTTATAGCATCTAAATTTTCTAGAAATTCCAATACTGTTAAATAACCTCAAGAAAAAATTTTACCACCATTTCATATTTCCATTTTGAGAACAGGGGGAAAGATGGAATACAAAATAACTAAGATTAAAACCTTAATTATTTTCGCCTCAATTATCATTTTATTAATAGTTATATGGTTTCATGGTTTTACCGTTGTTAAGATACAACAAATGGAAGAGATAAAGAGCAGTGAGGAATTCAATCCACAAGCCTTTGTTGATAACATATGGGAAAGCAAGCTTATTCCTACCATTAAAGAAAAGGCAGTTGATTTATCTAAATTGCTGGCAGAAATAAAGCCTGATGATAACGGTTATATCTCCAAAGAAAGTTTAATTCCGGTTACCAAAGATTACGGGCTAATTACGGCTGGTGAAGCGCATGTATATGCAGTTAAAGGACAGGGTAAAGTAGTTGAAGTTAATACTAAAACTAGCCTTGGAAAACTTGAACTTTTACCTGAGGGATATTCAGGTCCTATTAAAGTTATATTTTATATTGGCCCCCGCATCCCGAGCGACGAAAGTTCCATAAGAGATGTGGTTGGTTTTATTAATTTTGGAGATTTTAGAGAGCAAACTGAATATGGTAAAGTTAATCTTGAAATTAATCAACGTACCTTGCGACGAATTAATCTTTCTATCGGTCAAGATCCAAATAATTTAGAAGGTAAAACAATCAGCTTTTATGGGGCATTCACCATCAGGACTTTTAATTTAACCAAAATAGATATGCAGCAAATCAATATTGTTCCAATCGAAATAGAAATATGGTAGGAGCCAGCATGGAAGATAAAGCGATGGTCAGTGAATTTTCTAATCGAGATATGGATATAATTATGCGTACCGAGAATGTTACCAAGGTTTTTCCTGGCACAATTGCCTTGGATGATGTTAATTACAATATATATAGGGGCAAAATCAATGTATTGGTAGGGGAAAATGGAGCAGGTAAATCTACATTGATGAAAATACTGGCTGGTAATGAGCAATCTACCAAAGGAAGAATTATTTTAGAGGGGAAAGAAATTCACTTAAACTCACCTCAGGATGCAATGAACTATGGTATTAGCATTATTTATCAGGAACTTGATTTATGTCCCAATTTAAGTATTACTGAGAACATTTTTCTGGGCCGCGAAGTTGTTAAGCGGGGAATAATTGAGAATAAAATTCAGCAAGAGCATGCTTATAAATTGATTCGTCATCTGGAACAAGAAATGGATCCCAACACTCTGGTAAGTGAATTGCGAATAGGAGCACAACAGATTGTAACAATAGCCAAGGCGCTATCCCAGGATGCCCGCATTCTGGTTATGGATGAACCCACCTCAGCTTTAAGTACTACTGAAGTTGAAGTTCTTTTTCGTGTTATCTATGAGCTTAAAGAACAGGGTATTACCATAATTTACATTTCCCACAAGTTAGATGAAGTACTTCATATTGGTGATAATATTACTGTATTGCGTGATGGACGTATCGTAGCTGAAGAAGTTGTCAAAAATGTTAATATGGAATGGGTTATTGAAAAGATGATTGGTCGTAAATTAGAGAGGCTTTTCGCAAGTAAAAGACATAAAATCGGGAAAGTATTACTTCAGGTAGAAGACCTTTCATTACCCAGGATTGGAGGAGGGTATATTGTCAATCATGTCTCTTTTAATTTGCAGGAAGGCGAAATTTTGGGGATCTATGGCTTGAAAGGAGCCGGTAGGTCTGAGATGTTAGAATGTCTGATAGGTGCTAATATGTTAGCAACTGGTAAAATATGGCTTGGAGATAAAGAAATTAGTAATGGTACAATTTTAGACCGCATTCAGGCAGGTCTAGCATTGGTACCAGAAGACCGACAACGAGATGGACTTGTATTAACCTTATCTGTAACTGATAACATGATTCTGGCAAGTTTGGAAAAGTATCTTAATCGTTTTGGTTTGTTTCTGGTCAGTAAAAAAGAAAAAAATGCTGTCCATAGTTTTATTAAAGAGTTATCTATTAAAGTTTCTGATCCCAAAAGCATTGTTATATCACTTAGTGGCGGTAACCAACAGAAAGTAGTTTTAGCTAAAGGCTTACTCACAAGCCCAAAAGTACTTATGTTAGATGAACCTACCAGAGGTATTGATGTAGGAGCAAAGCATGAGGTTTTTGAAATCATGCAGAATTTAGCTGCCCAAGGATATGGAATTCTTTTCGTCTCATCTGAGTTGAAGGAAATCCTGGCAATGTCTGATCGTATTTTAGTAATGTCAAAAGGTAAAATTACTGGCGAGTTTACAAAGGAAATGGCCACAGAAGAAAGATTGATTAACACATCAGTTAATGATAAATGATAATGGAGTGATAAATAAAATTCAACAGTAAGAAATAGGAGGCACATTAAAAGATGGGAGAAGATACAAGTGCGCAAAAGAGGCGTTTACTGTATTTTAATAAGACTGATTTGCTTCAATTATTTTTACGCGGTCGGGTATTTCTTGCCCTCATTATTGTTAGTGCCGTTTTTGCATTACTTTCACCAGGTTTTCTAAGTGTCACAAACATCATTATTATATCAAAACACGTGGCTATTAATGCATTATTAGGCATCGGTATGACATTTGTAATTTTATCTGGTGGTATCGATCTCTCGGTAGGCTCAATTGTTGGCCTATCAGCAATGATTGCTGGAGGTTTGATTAATGAAGGTATTCAAATGAATACGCTTGGAATAATCTTATTTCCACATACCTGGATGGTTATTATTATTACCTTAATTGTTGGAATAATTATGGGTGCTATTAATGGTTTAGTTATTACGCGTTTTAAGGTGGCTCCCTTCATTGCTACTCTTGGGATGCTGTATGTAGCTCGTGGTCTTGCTGGATTGAGAAACAATGGCTACACCTTTTCTAATTTAGTTGGTAAACCTGAATTTGGAAATACAGGTTTTGATCGATTAGGTGCAGGTTCTTTTTTGGGTGTAAATTATTCTATCTGGATTATGGTAGTCTTTGCCCTGCTTGCTTATTTTGTTTCGAAGCGACTTCCTTTTGGTCGGCATGTGTATGCAATTGGGGGCAATCGACGCACCGCTGAACTTTCTGGTGTACGTGTTAATAGAACTGAGACGATGGTGTATATGATTAGTGGATTCTGTTCCGCTATGGTGGGGCTGATCATTGCCTCACAATTAGTTGCTGCTCATCCGGCCACCGGGGAAGCTTTTGAGTTAACTGCTATTGCAGCAGTTGTTTTAGGAGGAACTTCCTTAATGGGTGGGCGAGGCACTATTGGTGGTACCATCATTGGTGCTTTTGTTATTGGGGTACTTGTCGATGGACTGGTTGTGTTAGGTTTTTCAACATTCTTACAAAATGTAATCAAAGGCATTGTTATTGTAGGTGCGATAGTTATTGACCAGGTCCAATTAAGAATTCAGGAGCGGATTATATTACAGAAACAGGAGTTAAATTTATAATAATAATTCATTTTATAGGTATCCTTGAAAGTAACTTGAGATATAACTACATTAATAATTATAAAGGACACACTATAAAGAAAAAGAAGAAGGAGGGAGGTGATTACAAACTAAAAGTGGTAGAGTTTGCGTTAAGATGATGAAGTTAATTTTATTAAATTAGATGGAGGTAAAAAAGTTATGAAAAAATTTTTACTAATAGTTTTTGTTACTGTTTTAATAACAACAGTAAGTTCCTTAGGAATATTTGCTCAGGAAGGTGCTAAAACAATAGCCGTAATTGTCCCACCGGTGGAAAATCCATTCTTTGGAACGATGCAGGAAATAGCTGCAGCAAAAGCTGAAGAGTTGGGATACAAAACAATCAAGTTGGTACATGATGATGATGCTAATAAACAAATGGAACTGTTTGAGACCGTTATTGCTCAGGGCGTAGCTGCCATAATCCTGGATAATGCTGGAGCAGATGCTACAGTAGCAGCAGTTCAGAAAGCTAAGGATGCTGGAATTGGTTGCTTCTTAGTGGACCGAGAAATTACTAAAGAAGGTGTAGCAGTATCCCAAATTATTTCTAATAATTATCAAGGTGCTACAATTCTGGCAGAATATTTTGCAGAGTTGATGAACGAAGAAGGTAAATATGTTGAACTGACCGGTAAAGATACGGATACTAATGCTCATATTCGCTCTCAGGGCTATCATGATGTTCTCGATCAAATTCCGGGTATGGAGATGGTTGCCCAACAAACAGCTAATTGGAGTCAAACAGAAGGTTATAGTGTAATGGAGACAATCTTGCAACAACATCCAGATATCAAAGGTGTCATTTGTGGCAACGATACTATGGCCTTAGGTGCCCAGGCTGCATTATTGACAGCAGGAAGAGATGATGTGATTTGTGTTGGATTCGATGGTAGTGATGATGCTATTGAATCAATCTTAAAAGGTGAATTAAAAGCTACTTCATTACAGCCGGTTGCTGAGATGGCTACCCAGGCTGCTATTCAAGCCGATCTGTGGATTAGAACTGGTAGTACTGGTAAACCAGAAAAACAATCCATTGATATGGTATTGATTACTCCTGAGAATGCTGACCAATATGAGAAATTTGCACCTAAACCGCAGAAAAAAGATTAGAAAAATTGCTTAAAAGTAGGGTGGCTGCGAAACACGGAAATAGAGAGGTTCGCAGCCACCCTACTTATGGATACCTTATATTCAATCTTATATTCTTATATTCAGCTAATATTCATATAATTACTAAGGTATTTACGAAAGTAGGAGATGGAATAATAAATATGAAAGATAATTTTATTACTTTCGGGGTTATTATTGGCACAAGAGGTATTTTTAATCCTGTGTTAGCTCGGAACGATAGAAAGATACTTCTTAAGACTTTAAATTCTTTGGGATATAATACTATAATACTTTCGGAAGATGAGACCGCTTCAGGAAGTATTGAAACTTATCAGGACGCAAAAAAATGTGCCTCTCTTTTTAAGGAAAACCAAGATAAAATCGACGGTATTCTAGTAATTCTTCCGAATTTTGGTGATGAATTGGGCATTGTAAATAGTATTGCCCTCTCAGATCTTCATGTCCCAATTTTAGTACAGGCTTCCTGTGACGAAATAGATAAAGTATCAGTCAGCGAAAGACGGGATTCTTTTTGTGGTAAGATATCAGTGTGCAATAACCTTATTCAGTATGGAATACCTTTTACCAATACAATTCTTCATACCGAAGATGTTGATAGTAATGAATTTAAGGCTGATTTAGATAAATTTGCACGGGTATGTCGAATAGTTAGAGGTTTAAAAGATGCCAGATTAGGAGCTATAGGAACACGCCCGGCTGCTTTTCAAACTATGCGTTTCAGTGAAAAAATACTACAGTATTTTGGAATCACAGTCATTCCTATAGACCTTTCAGATGTTTTGGCTGTTGCTAATAAAATTGATTCAATGAAAACAGCCTTGAAAGCAGATGAAATAAGAAATTATGGTCAAATTCCTTCCAGAATTAACAACGAGAATATTATGAGGCAAGCTCGTTTTAGTTTAGCGGTTGAAGAATTTATTGAAAAAAACGAGCTTATTGCCGGCGCTATTCAGTGTTGGGACAGTCTGGAATATAATTATGGTTGTGCACCTTGTCTAACAATGAGCATGCTTAGTGAGAGAGGAATCCCTTTTGCCTGTGAGCTGGATATTTGTGGGGCTTTAAGTATGCTTTGTTTACAATTGGCTTCTGGTAATCCCTCCGCTCTTTTGGATTGGAATAACAATTATGGAGATAATCTTAATCAATGTGCCTGTACCCATTGTAGCAATTTTCCCAGGAGCTTCCTGAAGAATGATATAGAAATTTCCGAACTGGATATTTTAGGAGCAACTATTGGCAAGGAAAGTTGTTTTGGCGCTATTAAAGGTCATGTTGCACCGGGAAATTTTACATTTTTTAGGGTTTCTACAGATGATAGAAAGGGATATCTGAAAAGCTATATCGGGGAAGGCAAGTTTTTAGATGCTCCATTCCCTATGGATGGGGGAATTGCAGTAGCAGAAGTAAAAAATCTCCAAAAAGTAATGAATTATATTTGTAACGAAGGATTTGAGCACCATGTTGCTATGGCCAGGGGTAATGTGGCTGATATCCTGGAAGAAGCAGCTAAATATTTACAGTGGAAAGCTGATAACCTCCAAAAATTATTTTAATTTAATTCTAATTTTTTTGTATTTATTCATAATATAAATAATCAGGTAAAAATATTCTTGGATAGAATAAAAGTATTAGAAAACAAGGCCATACAAATACGTAAAGAGTTATTACAGATGATATATGATGCCCAGACCGGACATACTGGGGGATCATTATCATCAGTTGATATATTGGTAGTACTTTATTATGAAATTATGAAAATAAATCCTAAAAATCCAAAGTGGGAATCGCGGGATAGATTTGTTCTAAGCAAAGGACACAGCGTAGAAGCCTATTATACAATTCTTTCTGATTTAGGTTTTTTTTCCAAAGATAAGTTGAAAAGCTATTGCAGATACAATTCCGATTTAATTGGCCATCCAAATGTAAAAGTAGCAGGTGTAGAAATGAATACCGGAGCCCTTGGTCATGGTTTATCAGTTGCTGTTGGAATGGCTATAGCTGGAAAATTGAATAAAAAAGACTATAAGGTCTATGTGTTAATGGGAGATGGAGAATTAGCAGAAGGTTCGATATGGGAAGGAGCCATGGCCGCGAAACATTACAAATTGGATAATCTTATTGGGATTGTTGATAGAAACAATTTACAAATTAGTGGAAATACAGAGGATATCATGAGCCTGGAAAACCTTAGAGAAAAATGGACTGCATTTGGTTGGAATACATTAATAGTGGATGGACATAACATCAAAGAGTTAATTAATACATTGAAAATAATGCCAATAAAAAAAGAAAAACCTCACCTGATAATAGCCAACACAATTAAAGGCAAAGGGGTATCCTTTATTGAGAATGATGCAAAATGGCATCATAAAGTTCCCAACCAAGAGCAACTGAAAGAAGCACTAAGGTTATTGGATTTTCAACTAAATAAATAGAGGTTAGTGATTATATCTATAATGAAAATGAATTCAAATATACCATGTAGAAAAATGTTTACTGATACACTTCTGGAGCTTGCCAAAAATGACTCAGAAATTATTGCCATAACCTCTGATGCCAGAGGTTCAGTTACTTTAGAAGATTTTGTATTTCAGCTTCCAGAGCAATTTATTGAAACAGGTATTGCAGAACAAAATGAAGTAAGCATAGCAGCAGGACTTGCTGCCTGTGGAAAAAAGCCTTTTGTATGTGCACCAGCATCTTTTTTATCTACAAGAAGTTTAGAACAAATCAAATTAGATGTCGCCTATTCCAATACTAATGTAAAGATTATTGGGGTAAGTGGGGGGGTAAGTTATGGTCCTTTAGGGTCCTCCCATCATTCGTTACACGATATTGCAGCCATAAGAGCAATACCTGGGATCAGTATTATTCTACCGTGCGATGTACACCAGACCAGAAAAATGACAATGGCTCTGGTGGATTATGTTGGACCAGTTTATGTGAGGATGGGAAGAAATACTGTTCCGGAGGTATACCCAGTAAATGCAGTTCCCTTTACTTTAGGCAAGGCAAATACAATTTTAGAGGGAAAAGACCTAACCATTATAGGAACAGGAGAAACTGTAAGTATTGCATTGGAAACAGGTATTTTGCTTAGAAATAAAGGTATAAATGCCAGAGTAATAGATATGCATACTATAAAACCCCTTGATAAAGAAATTATAATAAAAGCTGCAAAAGAAACTGGGCACATCATTACAATCGAAGAACACAGTATTTATGGTGGATTGGGGGCAGCGGTATCCGAACAAGTAGTGCAAAACTTTCCAGTTCCTATGCGAATAATCGGAATACTCGATGAACCAGCAGTTACTGGAAGTTCAGACGAAGTTTTTAGATATTATGGTCTATCAACAGATAATATATTTAATATTGCTATAAAAATGATAGATTAGTTAAAAAGAAAAATATAATTCGAGGTCTGGTAGTTGGTAAGTCAATATATTTTGGTAATAGATCAAGGAACGTCGGCAACAAAAGCAATACTTTGTAACCAAAAAGGACAGGTTGTTCAAAGGTGTAATAAAGCACATAGACAATATTATCCTTATCCCGGATGGGTTGAACACGACCCAGAGGAGATATACCAAAATACTCTGCAGGTCGTACAAGATATACTCGAGAAAATAAATGTTAAAAATCAGCAGATTACTGGGTTAGCTATTACAAATCAAAGGGAAACAGTGTTGGTATGGGATAAACAAACTGGAGAACCGATATACAATGCCATTGTTTGGCATTGTAATAGAGCAAAGAATATTTGTAATAGATTAATTGAACAGGGTTATGCAGAGATAGTTAAGGAAAAAACTGGATTAGTGCTATCTGCCTATTTTTCGGCAGCAAAGATAAAATGGATATTAGAGAATATTGAGAAGGCCAGGCAAAAAGCCGAAGAGGGGAAATTAATATATGGCACTATTGATTCATGGCTGGTATGGAAGCTTACCAATGGACAATTCCATGTGACAGATTATTCAAATGCTAGTCGAACGCAATTATTTAATATCAAAGAGTTGAAGTGGGATGAAGAGTTACTGCAAGTATTTAATATACCAAAGACCATGGCTCCTGATATTAAATATTCTAATGAAATATTTGGTTATACTACCATAAACGGAGTACTGAAAAAAGAAATACCAATAACTGGTGTAATGGGTGATTCTCATGCTGCGTTATTTGGACAGAACTGTTTTGAAAAAGGCATGGCTAAGGCAACTTATGGTACTGGTTCCTCTATTATGATGAATATTGGAACAAAAATTTTACAATCACACCATGGTCTGGTAACCTCTATAGCGTGGGGGATGGATAGTCAAGTAGAGTATGTTTTGGAGGGTAATATAAATTGCACCGGAGCAACAATTGAATGGCTGGTAGAGGATTTGGAGTTAATTCCAAATGCAAAGATATCGGGAAAGATAGCCTCTTCTATTGATAGTAATGAAGGGGTATATTTAGTTCCAGCATTTGTGGGATTAAGTGCTCCTTACTGGGACAGCGAGGCCAAGGCTTCTATCCTGGGAATTACTAGAGGAACAAAAAAGGCTCATATTGTAAGAGCAGCAGAAGAATCAATTGCCTATCAGATAAAAGATGTTTTAGATTTAATGGTTACAGAGTCAGAAGTTGGTATTAAGGAATTGCGTGTTGATGGTGGTCCAACAAGAGATAACTTTTTAATGCAGTTTCAAGCTGATATACTGGGTGTAAATGTTGTTCGTAGTAAAATAGAGGAACTATCAGCCATAGGATCTGCTTTTATGGCGGGACTTTCCTTAGGATTTTGGGAGACTAAAGAGGAGATAAAAAAATTAAGATCCATTGATATGGTTTTTAATTGTAAAATGGATTCTGTAGAACGAAAGAAATTATACAATGGCTGGAAAGAAGCAGTAAGAAGGACATTGTCTCATGATTAATTGAATGTTATCGGAATTGCCAGGAAATTCTAATACTCAAGAAGGAATATTCACTGATTATCTTGTAGTATCGGAATTTCAAAAAAATTCTGATACTACAAGATAATCTTTTTAAATAAGAAATAATATATTTTATATTTTTACTCCATCTCTCTAATCCTCTCCCTTAGAAGGGAGAGGGAAGATGAGGGTGATGATGAGGGGTTTCAGGGGATACCTCCCCTGAATATCTTGTTTATAAAAAAAGGAGCAATTATGGAAAAAGTTCTGGTGTTGGGAAGTATCAATATAGACTTTGTCTCCTTTGTCTCTCGCTACCCCAAACCTGGAGAAACCCTCATTAGTAGTGATTTTGGTATTTTTCAAGGAGGTAAAGGAGCTAATCAGGCTATCGCTCTCGCTAAATTAGGTGTTCCTACTTTGATGTTAGGCAAGGTAGGTGAGGATGTCTTTAGCAATTTTGCTATTTCCTCATTACAGGAAAGTGGAGTAGACATTTCTGGAATTACCCAGAGTCAAAAAGTTTCTACTGGTGTTGCCTCAATATGGGTTAATACTCAGGGACAGAATTCAATCGTAATCTATCCAGGAGCGAATAAAGAAGTGGATGAAGATTTTATTATCCATAACGAAATGTTTTTTGCAGATTCCTCCTGGCTTTTAACCCAATTTGAAATTCCCTCCAGATCAATTCTTACTGCATTAAAACTTGCCAAAAAATATGGATTAAAGATTGTAATAGACCCTGCCCCAGTAAAAGAAAAAGTTAATAACGATATTTGGGAGTGGGTTGACTATCTTCTGCCTAATGAAATAGAACTGAAGGAACTTACTAAAACTCGTAATATATTAGAAGCTATTCATATTCTTAAATCCTGGGGAGTGAAAGAAGTTATTGTTAAATTAGGCAAAAGGGGAGCAGGATATGAAGATAAAGGTATCTTGAATATTTTCCCGGCTGTACCGGTGGAGAAGGTGGTAGATACTACTGGAGCGGGAGATTGCTTTATTGCTGGTTTTTTATCCGGGATGATACAATCGGGAGATATTACCAGGGCTATCAAGATAGGGAATCTAATTTCTTCTTACTCTATTCAGAAGAAAGGAGCAGCTAAATCTTTTCCAAAAAAATCTGAAGTAGATTGGAATAGGGTGGATTGAAAAATAAAGAATACTAATACTATTATCCATGCGCAATCAGGCAGGTTAATTTTGTAAAACAGCTACTAAGTTTTTACGCTATTTCCATAGTATTTATAGTATCTGAACTTCCAATAAATTTCGATACTAATAAGATAAACTACTAATACCAAGTATCATTACGAAACTGGCCCCGGTCCCTTAGCTGACGTTAAGAAGCAGGCTCACAATGACGAAATTGTATACTGTATTAAGGATGAGGTATACCGAATTTTATTTTTAACCTATTTTCTATTTAAACTGAATACAGTGAATGTAATTCAGGGGTTCTCAAGGGGGAGGATTTCCATTAAATATACTGTTTTTATTATTGACAGAAGAAGGAAGCAAATGTATACTTGGTCTTAGTAGATACTACTAATAAATACTAACAAAGGAAGCTACTAACAATTTATATTATAATATTCCAGAGTTAACTTCCAAAATAAGAAGAGTGTAAAGGAAGGAAGAAATGTTTTACAGTGAAATTATAGGAATAGGTAGCTATGCACCAGAGAAAATCTTGCGTAATACAGAATTAGAAAATATGGTTGATACCTCAGACCAATGGATTACTACCAGAACCGGGATTTCAGAAAGGAGAATATCTACTGGGGAAAAAACAAGCCAAATTGCAGTAAAGGCAGCAACCAATGCCATCAAACATGCCGGTATTAGCCCTGAGGAGATTGATTTGGTAATTATGGCTACGGTAACACCCGATTTTTTTACTCCCTCTACTGCTAACCTGGTGCAAGGGGAATTAAAGTTAAAAGAGGTAACCAGTTTTGATATTTCTGCTGGTTGCACTGGCTTCATTTATGGGCTTCAAATTGCCGATCAATTTATTAAATCCGGCCAAAGTAGTTGTGCCCTGGTAATCGGGGCTGAAGTAATGTCCAAAGTGCTTAACTGGCAGGATCGAAATACCTGTGTCTTATTTGGAGATGGAGGTGGAGCAGCGATATTGAAGCGCAGTGAAAGAGAGGGTATTATTGCAACTTATACTGGTTCAAATGGTGATTTAGAGGGATTTTTAACCATACCAGCCCTATCCGTGAACAATCCCTTTGTTGAGGATAGCTCGGCTTTGGAAAACCACTCCTATGTTTTTATGAATGGAAGAGAGATTTTCAAATTTTCTACCAATATCATGTTAAAAAGCATTCAAAAAATATTAGTAGAAAATAACCTGACTATTGATGATATTGACTACATTGTCCCCCATCAGGCTAATTATCGAATTATTGATTATGTTGCCAAGAAATTAAAAGTTCCTATAGAAAAATTTTACAAAAACCTGGACCACTTTGGAAATACCTCATCTGGAAGTATTCCCTTAGCCCTGGATGAGATGATTTCTAAAGGAGTAATCAAGAATGGTGATCGCATCATTATGGTTAGTTTTGGTGGAGGGTTGACCTGGGGTGCAATTCTGTTAAAATGGAATAGATAAGGAGAATGAAAGATGATACATACACTCATCAATGAACTGCTCACTATTGAGTATCCTATAATACAGGGTGGTATGGCCTGGATTGCCGATGCCAGTCTTGCTTCTGCTGTTTCCAATGCTGGTGGATTAGGTGTTATTGCTGCTGGCTATGCTTCAGAAGAATGGATAAGAGAAGAAATTAGAAAAACCAGACTTTTAACTAAGAAACCTTTTGCTTTAAATATTATGCTTCTGAATCCCCAGGCAGAAGAGATTGGAAAAGTGGCTATGGCAGAAGGTGTAGAAGTGATTATAACTGGTGCCGGTAGTCCTGGAAAATATATTTCTTCCTGGAAGCAATGCGGAATCAAAGTAATACCAGTTGTGCCTTCAGTTTCTATTGCTCTTAGAATGGAAAAGATGGGTGCTGATGCAGTTATTGCTGAGGGTGGGGAAGCAGGGGGGCATATTGGTGAATTATCTACCATGGCCCTTGTTCCACAGGTGGTAGATGCAGTTAGTATCCCGGTAGTTGCTGCCGGAGGTATTGGAGATGGGCGGGGTCTGGCTGCTGCTCTTATGCTGGGAGCGGTAGGAGTCCAAATCGGGACCCGTTTTTTAGTGGCCCATGAATGTAATGTTTCCCGGGCCTATAAAGAGAAGATTCTACAGGCCAAAGATACCAGTACCATGGTAACCGGGAGAGCTACCGGACATCCGGTCAGAGTTATTAAGAATCAGCTAGCACGTGAATTTCAACGTCTGGAAAAAACAAACGCCTCTTTAGCAGAGTTTGAAGAACTGGGGAAAGGAGCTTTTTACCGGGCAGTCCGAGAAGGTGATATGGAAAAAGGTTCCATTATGGCTGGTCAGATTGCCGGTTTGGTGCAAAAGGAACAGAGTTGTCGAGAAATTATTACCGAAATAACAGAACAGGCTGAACAACTAATTATTGAGCAGGCTGACTGCTTGCGAAGAAATAGAGCTATGGTATAAAGAGGTAATAAAGAGGTAATAGAAAATGGGTAAGGTTGCTTTTTTATTTTCCGGCCAGGGGGCCCAATATGTTGGTATGGGTAAAGAGCTTTATGATCACTTTTCTTCCTGTCGAGAGATATATAAGATAGCCGATGAAGCACTTAGTTTGAAAATGGAAGAGCTCTGTTTTGAGGGGCCAGAACAGGAACTAAATAAAACTGAAAATACCCAACCAGCTATTTTGACCACCAGCATTGCCGCCTGGACTATTTTACAGGAGAAGGGATTTAAACCTGATGTTACTGCTGGTTTAAGTTTGGGTGAATATGCTTCTTTAGTCTGTTCAGAAGTTTTGGATTTTGCCACTGCCGTGCAATTAGTTAAAAAGAGAGGTAAGTTTATGCAAGAAGCAGTTCCCTTAGGAGTGGGTAAGATGCTGGCTATTTTAGGTTTGGCAGATGAAATAGTGGAGGAAGTGTGTAAAAAGGCCAGTTCGGCAGGAGTAGTAGAACCGGCAAATTATAATTATCCAGGACAGGTGGTTATAGGTGGTGAAGTAAAAGCGGTCGATTTTGCTGGAGAATTAGCCAAAAAGGAAGGTGCACTCAGGGTTATTCCCTTACGGGTTAGCGCCCCTTTCCATACCTCTATGCTTCGTCCAGCATCAGAACGCCTGGGTAAGGAGCTTGCGCAAATCAGGATGGGAGATATTAAAATTCCAGTAATTAGTAATGTTATTGCTGATTATAT
>JAGPKD010000155.1 GCA_018054125.1 Candidatus Oleihabitans oleiphilus
CATAGAGCTCAGCAAGTTAACAGTCAACTTATCAAAAAATCTTCCTTAATTCTAACTATGACCCGTGAACAATTAAACTTTCTGAAAGAACATTTTCCCCAGGCACAATATAAGGTATTTTTATTAAGACTTTTTTGCCAGCAGAGAGAACATCTGAAAAATGATGAAATAAAAGACCCTTACGGTGAGGGTATATTTTTTTATGAAGATATTTATAAACAATTAAAACGAGATATTAAAAAATTACTATTTCGTTTAGCGGAGGAACAGAAAGATGGATAAAATTGCTATTGCCAGTGACCACGGTGGATATGATTTAAAGAAGGAAATTATTAATTATTTAAAAGAAATGAGGTATATTTACCATGATTTTGGATGTTATGATACCACATCAGTTCACTATCCAGATTATGCCTTTCAAGTTGGCAAAGCTGTGGTTAGCAATGAATATCAATGTGGTATCCTTATCTGTGGTACCGGTATAGGTATGTCAATTGCAGCTAATAAAATAAAGGGAATCAGAGCTGCTTTGTGTCATGATACTTTTTCTGCTCGCATGGCAAAAGAACATAATAATGCTAATATTTTGACTATGGGTGGTAGAGTAATAGGTACAGATTTGGCCAAAGAGATTGTAAAGGTATGGCTTATCTCTAAATTTAGTCAAGAAAGTAGGCATATTATTCGATTACAGAAAGTTGAAGATATTTATGATAATAGAGCAATATAATAAAATAGTTATAATAATATAAATAAGTCAAGGAGGATTTAATTTGAAAGGAGTAATTATCCTGGACCACCCTCTCATTCAGCATAAATTGACTATGATTAGAAATAAAAAAACAGATGTTAAAGATTTCCGTGAACTGGTAGAGGAATTGTCTAATTTGATAGCTTATGAAGTAACACGAGATATTCCCTTAAAAGAGGTTAGCATTGAAACACCTATTGCCAAAACCACTGGTAAAGTAATTGCTGGTAAAAAAATGGCCATTGTAGCAATATTACGCGCTGGATTGGGTATGGTTGGGGGGATATTGCGCTTAATACCCTCCGCTAAAGTAGGACATATTGGCATCTATAGGGATCCAGAAACACTAAAACCAATCCAATATTATGCTAAATTACCACAGGATATTGATAAAAGAGATATTATCGTGGTAGACCCTATGCTGGCAACTGGTGGAACAGCCGTAGCTACTATTGAATATATTAAGAAATTTACTAAATCTAATATTAAATTTATGTGTCTGGTAGCGGCGCCAGAGGGAATTACAATGATTAGAAAACATTATAAAGATGTTCTTATCTATGCTGCCACGGTTGATGAGGGATTAAATGAACATGCCTACATTGTCCCTGGTTTAGGTGATGCTGGTGATCGCTTATTCGGCACCAAATAGCACTTATGAGCATATATGGAAGTTGAAAAGTTTTCAGTTCACAGTTTTTAGTTTATAGATAAAAATACATATGACTATCTTGTTGATAAACAAGATAGCTTTTCTTGAATTGTATTATCTTTCAGGGGTTTTCAAGGGGAAGAATTCCCCTTGATTATCTTGACTGAAAACTGTAAACCAAAAACTGAAAACTATTTGGGAGGTATCATGTCCAGACCATCATGGGATGAATATTTTATGCAAATTGCCAAGCTGGTAGCAAGTAGGTCAACCTGTTTAAGAAGAAAAGTTGGGGCAGTAATTGTAAAAGAGAGACGCATTTTGACCACTGGTTATAATGGTGTGCCACGTGGATTGGTTCATTGTGAAGTAGTTGGTTGTTTACGGGAGAAAATGGGAATAGCTCCTGGAAAAAATCAAGAACTTTGCCGAGGATTGCATGCTGAACAAAATGCTATCATTCAAGCCGCCTTACATGGTATTAGTATCCAGCATAGCTTCCTTTATTGTACTGAGCAGCCTTGCATTACCTGTGCTAAAATGATTATTAATGCTGGAATTGTCAAAGTTTTCTACCAAAATAGCTACCCTGATGAATTAGCGAGAAAAATATTAAAAGAGGCTGGGATAGAAGAAATTCACTATGAAGAAAAATAAACAATCCAAAATCAAAATTGCCTTTGTTTTTGGTACTCGTCCAGAATCGATAAAAATGTTTCCCATTATTCGAGAGGTAAAGGAGTATCCTAACTGGATAGAACCTCTTATTATATTGACTGCTCAGCACCGGGAAATGTTAGATCAGATGATAAACCTTTTTCAAATTAAACCAGACATAGATTTGAATATCATGAGACATGGTCAATCCTTATCTAAAATTAATTCTGCCAGCTTACTTAAGTTAGAAGAGGTATTTAAAGATAAACGACCTGATTTAGTCCTAGTCCAGGGTGATACTACTACCACCTTTTCTGGTGCCTTGGCTGCTTTTTATCAAAAGATAAAGGTAGGGCATATTGAAGCAGGGTTAAGAACATTCAAAAAATATTATCCATATCCAGAAGAGATGAATCGTAGATTAACTACAGTCTTGGCAGATTACCATTTTGCACCAACTAAAATTGCAGCTAATATTCTTTTACAGGAGGGTATAGCAAGAGAAAATATTTTTATTTCTGGTAATACTGTTATTGATGCTTTATTTCTAATGCAAAACCATGAATTTCAATTTACCGATACTAAAATCAATCAAGTAATTAAACAGGGGAAAAAGGTAGTATTGGTAACTATGCATAGAAGAGAGAATTGGGGTGAACCTTTAAAAAATCTATGTCAGGCTTTAATCAATATCCAGAGAAAATATAACGATGTTGTTATTATTTTTCCCATGCATAAAAATCCGAAGATAAGAGAGATAATATTTAATTTTCTTAAAGATAAAGAAAATATTATTTTATTAGAACCATTGAATTATCAGGAAATGGCTAATTTAATGGCTTTATCTGATCTAATTTTGACTGATTCAGGAGGGATGCAGGAAGAGGGACCAGCTCTTGGGAAACCAGTATTAGTTTTAAGGGAAGAAACCGAAAGGCCTGAAGTGCTAGAAATAGGAGCTGCTAAATTAGTGGGAACTGAAGCAATAAATATTGGTAGAGAAGTGGAAAGGTTATTAGATAATTCACTTGATTACTATAAAATGGTGGTTGAAAAATCACCTTATGGTGATGGTTTGGCAGCTAAAAGAATTGTTCAGTACCTCCTTTATCAATAT
>JAGPKD010000156.1 GCA_018054125.1 Candidatus Oleihabitans oleiphilus
GGAGAGGAGAATTGAAATTAAGTTAACAGTAAGTCATTTTAGTCAACAATACGAAGGAATGCCTATTATTGAAGATGTTTCTTTTTATCTCGATCAGAATGAATTTGTCACTCTAATCGGCCCCAGTGGTTGTGGTAAGAGCACCATCTTCAATATGATAGCTGGCATAGTCCCCGTTGAAGAAGGGAAAGTCTTTATTGATGGACGGGATTGTACCGGAGAGGTTGGTCAGGTCAGTTACATGTATCAAAAAGATTTGCTATTACCCTGGAAAAAGGTGATTGATAACACTATCTTGCCTTTAATTATTAAGGGTGAGTCAGTGAGGGAAGCCAGAAAAAAAGTAATTCCCTATCTCAAACTATTTGGTTTGGAAGGTTTTGAATATAAATATCCTTTTCAATTATCCGGGGGAATGAGACAGAGAGCAGCACTGCTAAGAACTTATATGTTTTCCAAAGATATTCTTCTTCTGGATGAACCATTTGGTGGTCTAGATGCCATAACCCGTTCTAAGATGCAGTCCTGGTTATTAGAGGTAATAGAAAAGGTGAAGGCCTCAGTTTTATTTGTTACCCATGATATTGAAGAGGCAATTTATCTTTCTGACCGCATTTATGTTCTTACGGAACGCCCAGCCCGAATAAAAGAAGAGGTCCCCATTCACCTACCCAGACCCAGAGAAAGAGAGATTGTTACCACTACCCAATTTAATCGTATTAAAAGGCATATTTTATTGAATTTATCTTAACAGGAGAAAGGAGAAAGGTAATTGGTCTTATTTGATCAAGAAGCAGCAAATTATGATAAGTGGTATGAAACCAAAATAGGGGAACATGCTGATCAAGTAGAAACAGAATGTGCCTTTAGCCTATTTAAAGTTAGAGCAGGAAGGTCTATTCTGGAGGTCGGCTGTGGGACTGGGAATTTTAGTATAAAATTAGCTCGCCAGGGTGCATTGGTTACCGGGGTTGATATTTCCCACAAAATGCTCACTATTGCCCGTAAAAAAGCGAAACAAGAAAAATTAAATATTACCTTTAAAAAAATGGATAGTCTTAATTTACAATTCCCGGATAATTATTTTGATAGTGTTATATCTATGGCTACTATTGAATTTGTTTCTACTCCTCTAAAGATGATTTCAGAGATGTTTCGGGTGGTTAAAGGAGGAGGTTTTATCCTGATAGGAACAATTAATCGAGCAAGTGAGTGGGGACGCTTATATCAGGAGGCAGAATTTCAGAAAAAAGTAAAAGTATTCCAGCACGCTTATTTCAAAACTCCTGAGGAATTAAGCAAAATAAGAAAAGAGGACTTAATTGCAGTGAAGGAATGTCTTTTTATACCTCCAGATTTTCCTGAATCAGAAATTAGCCCAGAAAAGGAAGTAGAATTTGCTCTCATTAGGCCAGGTGGGTTTTTCTGTATTCTCTGGCAGAAGAAATAAAAAAGCAATAGTAAGATCAAAAATGTTATAATAGAAAAGCAAAACTTATTTAAGGTCTAAATGTAGATAATATCAGAAATGAATCGTGGTATTTTTCTCTAATTTATTTCAAATTATTATATATAAGATATAAGTTATTATATAAGGATAAAGGAGAAAGGGGTGTGGCGAGATAATGAGAGTAAGTGGAAGCACAGTATGTGGAATTATTCTTTTAATATTAGGCCTTATCCTCTTATTGGCTAATTTTCTGGGGATAAAGGTTAATTTTTTCCGTCTGTTCCCAGGTATCATTCTCTTAATTTTAGGGATTGTGGTTTTATTTGGGCAATTGGGGGGAGAACATGAGGTTATCTTTGACCGCAAGAAAATTACCATTAGCGAATCCTTTGGAGAGAAAAATATCATTTTTGCCGAAGGAATTCTAGATCTTAGTGAGCTAAAGTCGCTCGATTCCCATCAAAAGATAGAGATGAATGTGATTTTTGGTACAGGAAAATTAATACTTAATCCAGAAATACCGTCTATAATTAAGGCCAGTTCAGTATTTAGTAGCCTCCAGTTACCAGAACACACAGTTAATTTTATAGGCTCTACGGAATACCGAATTGGGGAAATTCAGCCTGATAAGCCATATTTAGATATTGAGGCCAATGTAATTTTTGGTCAGCTAAAGGTTATTAAACCATAACAGAAAGATTTTTTAGTGATGAAAAATGAAATTGAAGAACCATTTTTTTATCAGACAAAAAATCTTATAATTCGTCCTTATCATGATAAAGATTTTCAGGACTTCTTTTTGTTGTTGACCAATCCTCAAGTTAATAGCTCTTTAGGGATTACTGAGTTTTCCAATAATCCTCAGATGTTGAGAAAATTTCTAACCCAATTGTCCTTAAAAAAAGACACTAATAATCCCTGGTTATTATATTCCATCTTTAATAAATCAGATAAGCACTTAATTGGTGGGTGTGGCTTTAAAGTAGATCTAAAACAGATTAATATTAATGCTGAGCTCTTTTTTATGCTTTTTCCCCGCTATTGGGGACAAGGATTAATGTTAGAGGCTGCTCGTCCTTTATTGGACAATATTACCCGTAATTTTGGTTGGAAACAGGTTTATGCCCTGATTTTACCGGAGAATATCAGAGCCCAGAGAGTAGTAGCTAAACTTGGTTTTCAATATGACCAGTTAATTGACTTAAATCGTTATGATCTGAAGACCCAGGTTCAAAGATGGATTTTAGAAATAAGATAAAGATTTTTCTTTTTCTCATATACTAATATATTAATACATATGAGGATGTTAGTCTAAAATTAATCTATAATGAAAATAATTTCCTTATAGATTTTTATATTTTTATTTGAGGCAGCGATACTTCTTTGTTTAGATTTTTGGTGAGGCAATTCGGAATATTGACAAAAATATTGTTGCTATTATATTATAATTAATAATGATATATTATTAATATATCAAAGATATTTTTATAATATCGAAATTTCGAAGAAATTTTTATAGCTTAGGCAAAAAGATACTTTATTATAAAAATATTAAAGACCAGATATTTAAGGATTAATGAATAGAGACATGATTTAAATTCAGGGGGGGTTCAAGGGGAAGAATTTCCCTTGCCTATCGGAATTGCTCAGCAAATTCGATATTTTTAAAATTTATCCTTAATTCAGATAATATAATATTCTAGTATCATATCCCTCTCCCTTGAGG
>JAGPKD010000026.1 GCA_018054125.1 Candidatus Oleihabitans oleiphilus
GGGAAGCATTACTCAGATAGCGATATTAACTATGCCCAATGATGACATTACCCATCCTATACCGGATCTTGCCGGTTATATTACGGAGGGACAGATCGTTCTGGATCGTTCTTTATATCAGCTGGGGATATATCCTCCCATAAATATTCTTCCTTCTCTCTCCCGCTTAATGAAGGATGGTATTGGTAAAGAATTTACCCGAGAGGATCACCCTGATTTAGCAAATCAAGTATTTTCTTCTTACTCTAAGGTTCAGGAGATAAGAGCTCTGGCTCAAATTATAGGGGAAGACGAACTTTCCGAAATTGACCGTAAATATATGGAATTTGGTCGTCAATTGGAAGAAAAGTTTGCTAAACAGGACTTTGAAGAATATCGGGACCTCCATCAAACCCTGGATACCATGTGGAAACTTATGGAAATCTTACCAGAAGAGGAACTTACCAGAATAGACCCTGTTTTGGTTAAAAAATATCTCCGGAAGTGATTGTTTATGCCAGAAAATATTGCTGCCACTAAAGCTAATTTGATTGCTGCCCAGGCTGCACTAGATTTTTCTAAAAGTGGTTTTGAACTACTGGATAAGAAGAGAAATGTACTTATTAGAAACCTGATGGCTTTTATGGAGCGAGCCAAAGAAGTCCAGCAAAAAATGAGAGAGGTATTCAAAGAAGCCTATGAGGCTCTTACCGTAGCTAATATAACCCTGGGCATAAATGAGGTATATGAGGTAGCCAGGTCAATACCCCAGACTACTGAATTTGACGTTCTTACCTATAGTGTAATGGGTGTGGAGATACCTCAAATAAAGTATGAAAAATATGAAATAGAACCCTACTACAGCTTTTATCATACCAATACTGCTTTAGATGTAGCTCTGCAGAAATTCCAAGAGGTGAAGTATCTACTTTATGATTTGGCAGAGATAGAGGATTCGGTATACAAACTGGCTAGGGAGATAAAAAGAACTCAGAAAAGAACCAATGCCTTAAAGAATATCCAAATACCGAAGTATGAAGCACTGGTAAAATCCATCTCGGAAGAGCTGGAGGAAAAAGAGAGAGAAGACTTCTTTCGACTGAAAGTCTTGAAGAGGAAAAAAGTCCGACGCAGTTAGGAAGGAAAGTCAGGAAGTCAGGAATGGACCCAGATTCTTTTAAACCAGCGATACAGCCATTCATTGGCTAATTTTCTATTTTTGAAAAAGACAAATTGAATATCAGGGAAGGTAACAAAAAGCTCAGCCAGGATATCGGCAGTATAAGAAGGACTATAAAATAAGTTGGTCTTAGGATTGATAAATTCTGAATAGGGAGAGTCAAAGATCATTGCTTTGAAAGGATATTGCTGTAATTCTTGCAGACTTAATTTTAAGACTTCAAAATTTCTGATTTCATGCAAAAATTGATCCAGGGTCTTTCTTTCGGCGACTGCTATAGGACTTTCATTTTTGATTAAGGCATAATCACCTACTTTTAAATTTTCTCTTTTAAGGTGGCAATTAGTAAATTTATAAGGATAATGCTCTCTTTTATCAATAATAATTTCCATTCTTTCATTTTTTCCACCCTGAGGGATATAAGCTCCTGGACCTTTTATTTTCATTGAGGATTGGGTTATCCAGAAGATTTGTTCGTAATATTGACCGGGAGTGGTCTTATATTCTTTTTCCAGAAAGATAAACCAGCATCTTCTTTTCGTTTTTCTATCCAGAATAATGTTTAGTTTTTTACCCCATCTTTTTGCCAGGATAATGGGGCATTTTTCTACTGGTTCCATAGCGGGAATATCTTTTTGGGAGACAATTCCCTCTGAAATACAGAATATTTTCTTTCCCGGACCAGGCCATTTAGCCTGCACCAGGAGAACCAGATATTGTCCTGGCTGTTCTTCTAAATAAATTCTATAGGGGAATTTTATTATTTCAGTTTTATAAAGATACCAATACAACTTAATCTCCTGATTCCAGGATATAATCAGGGGAAATATCCCCTGAAACCCCTCAAAGAGAATACAATTCAAGAAAATGCTATCTTGTTTACCAACAAGATATAATCAGGGGGAATATCCCCTGAAACCCCTCAAAGAGAATACAATTCAAGAAAATGCTATCTTGTTTACCAACAAGATATAATCAGGGGGAATATCCCCTGAAACCCCTCAAAGAGAATACAATTCAAGAAAATGCTATCTTGTTTACCAACAAGATATTCAAGGGGAATCCTTCCCCCCTCTTTCTCACTTTCCTTCACCTCTCCCTTCGAGGGAGAGGGTCAGGGTGAGGGTGTTAGCATATTACTATTCCTTAATTTAAGAAAGGTTATTTTATAGTATCAAATTTTTTTTAAAATTACGATACTATAATAATAAGCATGATTAAATACTTCAAGTGTAAGGAAACTAGGAAAATATTTCATCGACAATATTTTCTCAAATTTTCCTATGATATACAAGAAATGCTATAAAGAAATTATGGATGATTGATGTGGAGAATCTGCTTCAGAGGAGAAGCTCAAGCTGCTTATAATATTGAAATTGTTGATTACCATTAGGAAGTGATTATAGATGCCCAATAAGAAAATGGAACCCCTACATCCCGGGATAATCCTAAAAGAAGAGTGTTTGGATGCCCTGCATATTTCCCAGTACCGGCTGGCTAAGGATATCAATGTACTACCACGCCGTATTAACGAAATCGTGCAGGGTAAAAGAGCAATCAGTGCTGATACTGCCTTAAGATTAGGTCGATTTACTCCAAAATTAATCTATCTTAAGCATGCCTTTTTTATATAAATAATTACCATTACCAGTAGCAATATATCCCAGTACAGAAAATTCTTTTAAAGAATAGAAAATACCTGATTCATCATCAAGTTCGATTGCTGTAGTTAATTCTTTAAGTGTACTTTCTAATATATCAAAATAATTTTCTGGAATAGTATAAAAAGTGTGTTTGTTACCTATGATATTATTTAAAAAAGAATTTATATTAGAATAAGTAGACAATAAAACAGAGTGAATAAAAATAAGTATTGGGTCATATTGTATATTTAATACTCGAGAGGCCATGGCATAAGTAGCACTGAAATAGAATAATTTTTCCCCAGGGTCTTTGGTGTTATTCATTAATTCAGATACTTTTTTAAATTCTTTCAAAATTATATCTTTGCTTTGAGCTGTTAGTTTCAAAATATAAAACCTCCTATGAAATTTTTATTATGCTATTTCTTGGCTAGATAGAGATAGAGTTTCATTTTCTTCTCTTTTTTCTCTCATTAATCCAAAAGATTCCGATTCCGCATTTATTTTTTCTCCTTCTTGGGTATCAAAAAAGATTTTGGCACTCGTCATTTTCTGTAGTTTTTGCATTACATTATCAAGCATAATATTCTCTGCTTTTTGAGGATCGTATTTATTTTCTGCTACTTCCAAAAGCCAGGGGAATAACCTAATAAAGCGCAATAAGGCAATCCCGGCAGCAGAGGTTTTGCTTATCTTATTTTTCCATTTAGCAAGGGTACGTTGGGGTATTTCTAAGGCTCTTTCGATGGATGATAAACTTCTTTTATTTTCTATAAAATGTTTTAGAATATTTTCCACACTCTTCTGTTTTAGTCTTTTAATAGTATTTTCTATTATCTCTTCATTCTGATCGAAAAAATCTCCTTTAGATTCGCATACCAAACATATATTTTCAGTGATTACAATGCTTTCCTCTCCAGCGAAAGGCTCCTTAATTTTTATAGTTTTTTTGGTTTCATAAATTTCTTCAGAGCCACAAGCCGGACATATTTTTTTATCTCCCATTATAATCTTCCTCCTCTCATTACTTCTCCTAAGGGAGAGGAGAATGCAGTACTTTAGGCATTTAATTAAAATACCTAAATAATGTAAATTATATAGAATTACTTTATATAAAAGCAAATAAACATTTTGTATTTAAATTATCAAATTATATAAAAGACTGCTTAATTAGTAGTGCAAGGCGAGTAGTCAAACAATAGATGGCAGATTGTGTGAAAAATTAATTTTTGGACAAAAGATAGTATTAATAACGAATCTGCCTCTTATCCTTTAAGAGCAATTAAGAAGGGACAAAGAGGGTAGATGAAGTAATTTCTCTTTCGGTTATACTTGCTGTATTTATATTTTATATTTTGTGATTCATTGAATTGATTGAATTGCAAGGGCTAATTTGCTAAAATAAGAAAAAGCTATAATTACAATATAGAGAGAATGACAAACTTTAAAAGATTTAAAGGAAGAAATAATTGTTAAAAGCTCTTTTGGAAAGATACTTGAAGGAACTGAGCAATACTTTTCAGCGAGGTGATGCCCGCGAGGAAAGTTATTATAAGCATCTTGATGAATTAGTAAAGGAAATAGCTGTCCTGTTAGGCCTTAAAGATATTGAGGTAACCACCCTTCCCAAAAAGACCGAAGCGGGTAATCCTGATTTTCGCCTCTGGGATGGTAAAAACCATATTATCGGCTATATTGAAGCCAAAGACCCCTCCAATACCAATCTGGATATTATTGAAACCAGCGAGCAGTTAAAACGTTATTATTCTACTTTTCCCAATGTAATTCTGACCAATTTCTACGAATTCCGCCTTTATCGCCATGGAGAAAGAATTAAAGAGGTAATGATTGGTCGACCCATTTTAGCCCTAAAATTACAATCACCCCCACCTGCCGAAAATATCGCTGAGTTAGAAGAACTATTCGCAAGATTCTTTTCTTTTTCTCTGCCTTCTATTAAGACAGCCCGTGCTCTGGCCATTGAGCTTGCCAAACGTACCCGCTTTTTGGGGGACGAAGTAGTAGCTGTAGAGTTGGCAGAAAATAATGGAAAAGGGCATAAACAGATCGCTGGCTTTTATGAAGCCTTTAAAAAGTATCTCATTACTACTTTAAACGAAAAACAATTTGCCGACCTTTATGCCCAGACCATTACTTACGGTCTTTTTGTTGCCCGTACCCGGGCTAAGGGAGAATTTAACCGTAAAATAGCTTATGATTACATTCCCCCTACTATCGGTATTTTGCGTGACGTTTTCAGATTTATCTCTTTGGAAGACCCACCTAAGTCTTTACAAATTATTGTGGATGATATTGCCGAACTTTTAGGGGTAACTGAAGTTAAAAAGATCTTAGATGAATATTACCAGGCAGGTAAGGGGAATGACCCCATTATTCACTTTTATGAAACCTTTCTCTCTACCTATGACCCGGGAATCAGGGAAAAACGTGGAGTCTACTACACTCCCGAGCCGGTAGTCAATTATATTGTTCGGGCAATTCATTCTCTACTGAAAACTCATTTTCATCTACCGGATGGCCTGGCCAGCCCGGAGGTAAAATTACTGGATCCGGCAGCCGGTACCCTGACCTTTCCTGTCAAGGCTATCACCTTAGCCGCTGAGGAGTACAGCAACAAATACGGAGAAGGTGCACTTCATCAATGGATCAAAAATCATATCTTACCGAATTATTTTGCCTTTGAACTGATGATGGCTCCTTATGCCATCGGTCACCTCAAGATAGGCTTTATCTTAGATGAACTAGGCTATAAACTTTCTGATGATGAGCGCTTCCAGCTCTATTTAACCAATACCCTGGAGATGGAAGAGATCAAACAGATTACCATTCCGGGAATCAGCTCACTGAGTGAGGAAAGTCATTTGGCCGGGAAGGTGAAGAAAGAACAACCGATTTTAGTTATCTTGGGTAATCCACCCTATAGTGGAATCTCTTCTAATGTCAATGAATGGACCGAAAAGCTCCTAAAGGAGGATATTGATGGTTGCCAGAGTTATTATAAAGTTGATGGTAAACCGTTGGGAGAGAGGAATCCTAAATGGTTGCAGGATGACTATGTAAAATTTTTACGTTTTGCCCAGTGGAAAATTCAGAAATCTGATTACGGTATCGTAGGGATGATTACCAATCATAGCTACTTAGACAATCCTACCTTCCGGGGAATGCGTCAAAGCCTGATGAAAACCTTTGAGGAGATCTATATCCTTGATTTACATGGCAACAGCCTGAAAAAAGAGACTGCTCCTGATGGCGGCAAAGATGAGAATGTCTTTGATATCCGGCAGGGAGTAGCCATTGCTTTATTGGTAAAAAATAAAGATAAAAAAGAACCAGTTATTTATCATGCCGATTTATATGGGTTGAGAGAAGAAAAGTATAATTGGTTGAATGAAAACGAATTTAAAGTTGAAAATTATAATTTGATCAAACCTGAGGCACCTTACTATTTTTTAGTCCCACACGATACTCAAGCAATAGAAAAATATCTCGATTGGAAAAAGATTAATGAGATATTCCCGGTTAATAGTGTGGGAGTGGTTACCTCAAGGGATAATTTGGTTATCAGTGAGAAGAGAGATGAATTACAAAGAAGAATCTTACAATTTAGAAATCCTTCTCTACCCGATGACCTTCTTGCTCAAGCTTACCATTTAAAGGATAAACCGAATTGGCAGTTAAGTGTTGCCCGAAATAAAATCAAAGAATTGAAGGATTATGATAATTATATCCAGGAAATTTTATACCGACCATTCGATAAGAGGTATATTTTTTATCATGAGTCAGTGATAGAAAGAATGCGTTATGAGGTAATGAGAAATATGTTAGAAGAAAATATTAGTCTGATCACTGTTAGACAAGTTGCTGAAGGTAAATTTAATCATTGCTTTATTTCTCAAGATATAGTTGAAAGTAGAATAACTTTAAGTAATAAAGGTATTGGTTTTTTATTTCCTCTATACTTATATCCTGATAGGCAAAAGAAAAATCTTTTTAATCATCATCAGACAGAAAGAGAAGCCAATATCTCACCCCTTATTTTCGATAAATTAGCAGAATATTACCAACGAAAACCTGTTCCCCAAGAGATCCTCTATTACATCTATGGCATCTTTTACAGTAATATCTACCGGGAAACCTATGCTGAATTTTTAAAGATTGACTTTCCTCGTGTTCCCTTTACTTCAAATGATAATTTATTTCGAGAAATGGGGGAATTGGGGAAGCAATTAGCTGATTTACATCTCTTAAAAAGCCCTCTGCTCGATCCGCCGGTTGCCCGCTACCAGGGCTCTGGAGACAATGACCGTATTGCAAAGGTTGATTACCAGCAGAACGAACAGCGCCTCTATATAAATAAGGATAAATATTTTGAAGGTATTTTACCGGAAGTTTGGAACTATTATATCGGGGGATACCAGGTATTACTGAAGTACTTAAAAGACCGTAAGGGAAGAATTATGGACGATGCGCCACATTACTGCCGCATCGTCACCGCCATACAAAAAACCATCGAAATCCAAAAACAAATCGACACCCTTTACCCCGATATCGAGAAAGAACTGAGTCCTCCACTTTAACATTATATTTTGCCAAATAGGTAACTTTTTGCACAGTCTACCGTCCCTTGTTTTAACCCTGTTCTACTTTCTTAAAAAGAAAATTCTGCTATAACGGATGCTCTTACTATGACTGCCTCAGGAGAAATGGGTGTTGGTGCACTGGCCGCCATTTCTCTTGTCAGCATAGTATTTTCCGAACGGGAGGGGGTGTAAAAGGTTCTTTCCTCTCGGATGCTGTATAATTGTTGTATAGTTACACCGACACCCTCGGCAATGGCCTCAGCTTTACGGCCGGCTTGCTTGGTTGCCATAGTTAGTGCCTGGAACATTAATTCTTGGGGATCACTAAGTTCAAAATTAATGTAATTTATGTTATTAGCGCCAGCTTTTACTGCCAGGTCAATTATTTCTCCCACTGTATCTAATTGAGTGGTGGAGATTAACATTTCATTAGTTGCCTGGTAATAAATCTGCTCCTGTTCAGTTTCAGAATCTGTTTTCTGACCTTCACGATAACTGTATAACCTATAGGAAGAGGTTTTTATATTATCCTCCCGCAAACCATAATTCAGAAGAGCCTGCAGGACTCTATTGGCCAACCTGGCATTTTCCTCTACAGCCTTATTTGCTGAGCTGCTCCGGGTTTCAATAGATAAACTTATCTTAGCCAGATCAGGTGGGGCAGTTAGCTCTGCTTCTCCATAGGTTTGAATAATTTTTTGCCTTTCGTCAGCAGCATAGGCAGTTGTTATATTTACTGGATAACCAAAAATGACTGTTATTACTACGAACAATAAAAAGAAAAAGGTAAAAAAAGTATTTTTTTTGCTCATTACTTACGCCTCCTGTGATATATTTTTTTATTTTGCCAATATTCAAGATATTCAAGGGGAATTCTTCCCCTTGAAATCCCCTGAAAGAAAATACAATTCAAGAAAATGCTATCTTGTTTTACAACAAGATATTCAGGGGAAGTATCCCCTGAAACCCCTCTCTTATTAGTATTGAGTATCTAGTATTCAGTATATAGTTTAAATTTCAGTTAAAAAATAAAGAACAATACTTTTTAAGAAAATGCTATCTTGTTTACCAACAAGATATTCAAGGGGAAGGATTATCCTTGAGACTTGAGAGCCCCTGAAATAACTTCCGACTAGCAACTGTATTTAAACGATATACGTTATACGTAATACGGTATACCATATTCACTCTCACTTTACCTCTCCCTTCTAAGGGAGAGGAATATGGTGATAAGCATTACTGTATTCATTTTTATTTAATAGACCATAGATATAACATAAAATTCGGTATACCTTATATGTTATACGATATACCATTTTGTCATTGCGAGGAGCGAAGCGACGAAGCAATCTCATCCATTTATACCCACAGTATTATAAAAAAGTTGTTAGTTTACAGTTCTCAGTTTTCAGACCAAAGATACCGGTATAATAGTATGAGATTACCACGTCTGCCCCTTGCCCCTTAACTGGTGTTAAGAGGCAAGAGGCAGGCTCGCAATGACCTTTGGCTTTGGCAGTTTATCTTATTTTGATATCTTTTCTTTCTAAATCTTTTATAACAAATCAATTCCTTATCTTGATGTATTGGCATTATTGAAATTCCGATACTATTAAATAGGAATAGTTAGAAAAGTTATAATAAACTTATCATTTTTACTGATAAATGTAAACTGATATATTAGTTATAGTTTAGGGGGTAATGTTCCGCAGATAATCTTTCTTACGGGGAAAGACTTTACTATTAAAAGAATTTTCTGTTTACATCTCTGATTGGTATTATTCCCCATCCATTTCACTATAAGACATAGCCAGAATATATTACTGGTGTTATACTTACCACAAGTAGAGGTATTAAAAAATTGTAGAGGAAGCCTACTTTTTAATTTCCTCAAGTATTTAAAATATCTTTTTATTTATTCAGGAAAATTGGTTAAGAGAAAAGGTGATTTTTAAAGTTCTGGTATCTGGTATTAGGTATAAAAGAGCCAGGTCTTAAGGTATAAGTTTTTCCCTTATACTTCAAATGAACTGAAGATTTATCAGATTAAGGAAATCATTTGTTTTTTTGTAGAAATTATTATAATATGATTTTAAATAATATATTTAAAATAAGGATACTTTAGGGTATTTTAGTGTTGCAATTATAATATAATAAATATAAAATAATAAGAAATATTTCTATAATTAAGCTAAATAAATAAATTAACCTGAAAATAACTTGCCAATAAATGAAATGGTAAATAAAAAAAGAAAGAAGGTGATTTAAGAATTAAGAAGAAAATATTATTAAGTTAAAAATATTGAAAAGGGGGTGAATGAAAAAAATTAAAGTATATTTTTAATTAAGCTAATAATGTTTTTTATAGGTCGAAAAATTCATTCAAAAAAATGCATTAAATTTATTCATTTTAAGAACAATATTATAAACATTTTAGAATTACCAAATTATTTATTTATAATGATTGGGGAAGTTTTTACTACCCCATTAAATTTTACACTAACATTTATAATACCGATTGAAAAAATAAGTTTAAATAATAAGGAGGGAAAACAATGGAACGTGAAACCTGGAGTAAACGAAGTTATTTTATTTTTGCTGCCTTGGGCTCCGCCATTGGTTTAGGCAATCTGTGGAGATTCCCTTACCTTTCTTATAAGTATGGTGGAGGAGCTTTTTTAATAGCCTATATGATAGGTTTATTTATTTTGGGTATCCCCTGGCTAATAGTGGAATTTGGCATGGGAAAATATTTTCAAACCAGCGCTCCCGGTGTCTTTAGAGGAATTGGCAAAAAATGGGAATGGCTCGGCTGGTGGCCGGTATTCTGCGCCTTTTTAATTGATACTTACTATGCGGTAATTATGGCCTGGGCATTATACTATGTGGGTGCCTCTATTACTATGGCCTGGGGGAAGGGAGAAGCAGGTGCTCAAGCAGCCAGTTCGTTCTTTTTTGAGAAGGTGTTACGACTTTCCTCAGGACCAGAAGAGCTAGGTACTCCCATAGGAATGCTAGTATTATGTCTACTTATTGTCTGGGTAGTTATTTTCTTAGTAATACATAGAGGAACAAAAGTTATTGGGCCAGTTTCTCAATATGTAATGATTATTGCCTGGATTATGTTAGTAATCCTGGTAATAAGAGGATTAAGTCTACCCGGAGCGATTCAAGGGCTGAACTATTACCTTTCCCCTGACTTTAGCAAGTTAGCCAATTTAGATCTATGGTTTGCTGCTTTAAGCCAAATTGCCTTTACCCTTTCTTTGGGAATGGCTGGTATGTATGCTTATGGTAGCTTTATGAAACAAAAAGGTGATGTTAATAATAACGCCTTGATAACTGGTCTTGGTGATGGTGCTACTAGCTACTTTGCTGGTTTTGCTATATTTAGTGTAGTAGGATTTCTTATGCAATCCTTATCCATCCCCGTGGAAGAAGTTAGTACTTCTAGTGTAGGATTAGCTTTCGTAACCTGGCCGGCAGCCATTTCTATGCTGCCTAGTGCTAATAGCTTTTTTGGTGTTGTTTTCTTCATATGCTTATTCCTGGTAGGTCTCTCTTCAGCCTACTTTTTAGCTTACGGGGGAGTAATTTCTCCACTTATGGATAAATTCGGCTGGAGCAGAATAAAAACAACCGCTGTTTTCTGTATAGTTAGTTTCCTTATAGGTATTTTGTTTACCACTAATGGAGGGCTTTATTGGGGTCCTGATCTTTTGGATAGAGCAGTCAGTTTTTATGGAATATTAATAACCGGTGTCTTAGCTTGTTTAGTAGTAGGTTGGGTATTCCCGGCCAGCAAATTGAGAGAATATGTAAATAAAACTTCTGAGTTTAAAGTTGGTGTTTGGTTTGATTGGATGGTCAAAATAGTGGTACCAATAGGTCTTGCTTTTGTGGTTATTTATGGAGGTTTTATACCGGATATTAAAGCCTCTTATGGAGGATACCCTAGATGGGCTAGTAATTTTATATGGATTGTGCTGGTAGTAACCTTTATCTTAAGTTTTGTGCCGCAATACTTAAAAACAAAAAGTGACTCTATTGGTAGTAGCAAATCGGAGGTGAAAGAAAAATGAGCACAGGAGCAATAATTACTTTAATTGTGATATGGGCAATATTTATTGCAGGTTTTTATTGGTGTTACACTAATATGAAAAAATTTAGAAGTAAATGGGAATAACAAAAATTAGAAAAGCCAATTAAACCTGAGGTATCTTCATTTTATAGTATCGGAATCTCAAAAGAATTTCTATACTATAAAATATTCTTTTTTAAGCAAGTAACAAAATATTCTATATTCTAACACCCTCACCTTACCCCTCTTCCTTCCTGGGAGAGGGGTGATAAATAAATTAATACCTTAAATGTTAACTTTAAAAAATAAAATTAAGCAGTAGGGAAAAAGAGGTGAATTATTTTGAGCCAAAAGGTTGATAAACCGCAAAAAAGAGAACATTTAGCCACTCGATTAGGGTTTTTATTTGTTTCTGCTGGTTGTGCCATTGGGTTGGGTAACATCTGGCGTTTTCCTTATATCACTGGAAAGTATGGAGGAGCGGCCTTTGTAGTAGTTTATTTGATTTTCTTGGCTATTTTAGGCTTTCCAGTTATGGTCATGGAATTTGCTATGGGTCGAGCTGCTCAATTAAACCTGGCGGGAGCTATGAGAACCTTAGAACCAAAAGGGAGTAAGTGGCATATTTTTGGTTATCTTGGTATCTTAGGAAATGTTATTTTAATGATGTTTTATACCACGGTTACTGGCTGGGGTTTCTACTATCTATTTCGCACTTTGTTGGGGGGATTTAAAGGGCTTTCGCCTGAACAAGTAGGAGCTGCCTTTGGGGGATTTTTAGGAAATACTGGAGTAGTAATCTTCTGGATGGCTATAGTAGTATTACTTGGATTTGGAATATGTGCTATGGGGGTACAAAAAGGCGTCGAAAAATCTTCTAAATTCATGATGTCTGCCCTGTTTATTTTACTAATCATTATGATTATAAGATCAGTTACTCTACAAGGTGCTGGTGCCGGTCTTTCCTTTTATCTAAAGCCAGATTTTTCTAATTTAAGCTGGGAAGGTGTGGCAGCAGCTATGGGGCAGGCCTTCTTTACCCTTAGTTTAGGAATTGGTAGTATGACTATCTTTGGTAGTTATGTCGGAAAAGAAAGATCCCTTGCTGGAGAATCAATAAATGTCATCATACTTGATACTTTAGTAGCTCTTATGGCTGGGATGATTATCTTTCCTGCTTCTTCTGCTTTTGGAGTAGATGCTGGCTCCGGCCCCGGGCTCATCTTTGTTACTCTGCCGAACATTTTTAACCAAATGATGGGTGGACAATTCTGGGGAACTCTCTTCTTTATCTTTTTAATCTTTGCCTCTATGACCACGGTTATTGCTGTTTTTGAAAACATTATGGCTTTTACTATGGATGAATGGCATTGGGAGAGAAAAAAAGCAGCTATAATTAATGGGATAGGTATGTTTGTCCTTTCTTTACCCTGTGCTCTTGGCTTCGGTCCCTGGAGTGGGTTCCAACCTCGAGGGCCAGGAAGTGCTATTTTAGACTTAGAAGATTTTATCGTCAGTAACAACCTTTTACCAATCGGTTCTTTAGTCTTTGTTCTCTTTTGCACCTGGAAATCTGGCTGGGGCTGGGATAACTTCATTAAAGAAGCGGATATGGGAGAGGGCCTAAAATTCCCCAAAGCAAATTGGGCTAGAGGATATTTAACCTATATCCTACCATTTATCATTTTAATCCTCTTGCTGCAAGGATGGGGATTATTCTAATATGCTATAGTTCTTATACCCTCACCCTCACCTCTCCCTCTTCCTCAAGGAGAGAAGGTTAGGGCGAGGGTGATTAAGTATTACCTTACCTTAAATCTATCCTTATCTTTTTACTTTTGGATAAATTCTCTCTCTGGTAATCCCTATATAAGAGACAAGGTGAATTACAGTTAATTCGCATACTTGATGGTTTCTGACTTGAGGTTATAATAGGGTTAGGATTTAAAAATTAACAGAATACCTTACTAGCATCCTTCTTCAGGTAACATTTCTGCGGAAATTTTCGTAGTTATACTTTATAAGTATAATAATTATAATAAATATAGTTACCGAAGATAGTTTTACTTTTCTAGTTAATATTTGATTTTTATAAGCCAATAATCGCTTTTTTATACCCAGATATAGAAAATAATAGGGAGCTATTATAGCTTAATGAATAATAATAACGAAGATTGGTCTATAGTAGAAAGTTGTTTGAACGGTAATAGAGAAGCCTATGCACTTTTGGTAAAGAAATATGAAAAATCCGTTTTTAATATTGTTTGCCGGCTAATCGGTACCACTGAGGAGGCAAGAGATATCACTCAAGAGACTTTTATAAAAGCCTATAAGTCTCTTAGGCAGGTTAAGCCAGAGTTTAAATTCTCTAATTGGCTGTTCAAAATTGCTACCAATCTCTGTAAAGATCGGCTAAAGAAGAGAAAAATTACAGCCGTTTCTTTAAATGAATTCGATTACCTTTTAGACCAGGAA
>JAGPKD010000027.1 GCA_018054125.1 Candidatus Oleihabitans oleiphilus
ATTATTAAGAATTGAAGAAGAATTAGAAGAACAGGCAATTTATCAAGGAAAGGGAGTTTTCGCAAGGTAATGTTTCAACTAAAATCTCTTTTGGAATCGAAAATAACCTGGCCAATTATCTTATTATTAATTTTTTATATTACTTTTATCTTTTCAGAAAAGTATGCCCATATTTTAGAACTAAAGGTTTATATTTCCGATTTAGAAAATGAGGTTAAAGAATTAGAAGAAGATACTCAATTACTTAAGGAAAAGATGGAATTATTAAATACTGATTCTTATATTGAGAAAATTGCTCGGGAAGAGTTGGATCTGGTTAAACAAAACGAAATTCTATTTAAAGCAACTAAAAGATAAGATAGGTACGAAAGAAAGAAATTTATTGATAAAATAGTAATAAACTAAAAAAAGAAAATTAAGTAAATTCTATTGACTGATTTTATCATTTTATTTTATAATGATTTAAGTTTGCCGGAGTGGCGGAATAGGTAGACGCACAGGACTTAAAATCCTGGGAGCTGCAAAGCTTGTGCCGGTTCGATTCCGGCCTCCGGCACCTCTTTAGAAATAAGCTGTAGATTTAATTGACCTAAATTTGATTGATAATTGACTTTAGATTTTAATGATGTTAAAATTAAAAAGTAATTCCAAAAAATAAAAAATAAATAATATAGCGGGGTGGAGCAGCTAGGTAGCTCGTCAGGCTCATAACCTGAAGGTCGACGGTTCAAATCCGTCCCCCGCAACCATTTTTTATAATATCAAACCTCTATAATAATTTATAATTAGAGGTTTTATTAATATTAATTACTTTGATGATAACCTTTCTTTTTTAATCTTCGTAAATTGTTATATTGGCGGTGTAGCTAAGCTGGCTAGACCATGCGGTTCATACCAGCAGTGTCCTGAGTTCGAATCTCAGCACCGCCACCTAGTCTATGATCAATAAAAATTTGACTTATATTTCATATCTACTAAATTTTTCCCGGATAAAACAAAATAATTAATAGTAACAAAATTTCTTTAAAATTCCGATAGTATTTAAAAATTTCTAATTTATATATACTAAGATGCTTATTTCTTTACTAGAATTTACTATATACTCGATACTGTATACTCAATACTATTCTTTAAGGGGTTTCAGGGGATACCTCCTAATGACAAAATTGTATACCGTATTACGTATAACGTATATCGTTTAAATACAGTTGCTATTCGAAAGTTGTTTCAGGGGTTTTCAAGGGGAAGAATTCCCCTTGAATATCTTGTTTGCAAAACAAGATAGCATTTTTTTAAGGAATTTTTCTTTATTATTTAGTTAGCATTTACACTATATACTGAATACTAGATACTCAATACTGAGAATTAAGGGGTTTCAGGGGATACCTCCCCTGACTATCTTGTTGGTAAAACAAGATAGTATTTCTTTGAATTGTATTTTTTGAAGGGGTTTTCAAGGGGAAGAATTCCCCTTGAATATCTTGTAATTGGATAAATTAATAGAAAAAGTAATTAAGACAATTGAAAAGTATAATTTGATTGAACAGGGGGATAAAGTTATTGTTGCTGTCTCTGGTGGCCCCGATTCTATATGTTTACTTGATATATTAAATCATGTTAAGCATAAATATAATTTATCTTTAATTATTGCCCATGTTCATCATGGTATTAGAATTAAAGAATCAGATATTGAAGCGCGCTTTGTTCGTTTAAAATCTGCTAATCTAAAGCTGCCTTTTGAACAGTTAACCATTTCTGTTCCGGACTTTGCTCGCAATAAGGGTCTGTCTATTGAGCAAGCAGGTAGAACTGTACGTTACCAATTTTTTAATAATTTGTTAAATAAGTACCAAGCCCAAAAAATAGCCCTGGGTCATAATGCTGATGATCAGGTGGAAACTATTCTAATGAGGATTATTCGGGGAAGCGGTCTGAGAGGCTTAAGAGGTATTCCCCCTAAAAGAGATGCCTTTATCAGGCCTTTAATTGAATGTAATCGTTTAGAAATTGAAGCCTATTGCCAAAGAAAGAATATTGCTTATTGTATTGACTCTTCGAACAAAGAACCCAAGTATTTACGTAATAAAATTAGGTATCAACTAATCCCCCTGATAAAGGAGCAATACAATCCTGCCATAGATAAACATTTACTTCAATTACAGACCATTATTCAGGATGAACTTGACTTTTGGGATGAAATTACTGAGCATTCTTATTTAAAAGTATTGCATAAAGAATACCCTTCTTATCTTATATTGGATATTGGTAATTTGATTGAAATGCCTCCTGGTCTACAACGATCTGTTATTCGCAGAGGTTTACGTCATTTAAAATATTTTTTGGATGATATCCAGTTTAACCATGTGGAAGATATTAGATTATTGTGTCTTAAAGAAGGGGGAGAAAAATATCTTGATTTACCTGGTGAAATTAGGGTGAGAAAAAGCTACCGAAATTTAATAATTGGTTTTCGCGATAATATAAAAATTCCTGGTGAAGAAAAAAAGCCTGAACTATGGGAATATAAATTATCTTTGGGCAAGGGAACCGAGATAACCCCTTTAGGTTTCAAATTTATTACCCAACAAAGTAATTATAATCCTTCTGATTATGAAAAACTGATAAAAGGTATATCAAAAAATGAAATATATGTTGATTTTGATAAATTGAATTTACCCCTTAAAATTAGAAGTCGTAGACCGGGTGATAGGTTTCAACCATTAAATAGTAAATTTTTTAAAAAAGTCAAGTCTTACTATATTGATAAAAAAATAAACCGTTGTGATAGAGAAAAAATTATGCTTCTAGTAGATAATTCTGATCGTATTGTCTGGATTGCCGGTTATCAAATGGACGAGCGTTTTAAGATAACCAGAGAGACTAAAAAAATATTATATATTAAACAAATGTCCCTCTAAGTTTAAATCATGATAATGCATGTGATAGAATATGAATAGCAACAAGCAAGAAAATAATTAGAGAAAGGAATGATTTAAAGAAAATGATTGAACAGGAGAAGATCGAAGAGATTTTAATACCTGAGAATCAGATACAAAAGAAGGTTAAGCAACTGGGAGAACAGATTTCACAGGATTATGAGGACAAGGAATTATTTTTGATTGGGATATTGAAAGGAGCAATTATTTTTTTGTCAGACTTAGCACGTTATATAAAGGTTCCTATGTTAATTGATTTTATAGCTATTTCCAGTTATGGGGTATCTACTGAATCTTCTGGAGTAGTGAGGATTTTAAAGGATTTAGATGAAAATATTGAAAAAAAGGATGTTTTGATTGTAGAAGATATTGTAGATACCGGACTTACTTTAGATTATTTACTTAGAATGTTACAATCACGAAAACCTGCTAGTCTAAAAGTATGTACCCTGCTTAATAAAAAAGAGAGAAGGAAGATTAAGGTTCCTATTGATTATTGTGGTTTTAATATTCCTGATAAATTTGTGGTTGGATATGGTTTAGATTTTAACGGATTGTACCGCAATATTCCTTATATCCTGGTTCTAAAATCATCATATTATATTAAAGAGCAGTAAATTAATCTTAGTTTGTTTTTGCAACTGAAATATGCTAAAATTACCTTGCATTTAAACTATAGGAAATAGGAATTTCTATTATAAGGAGAATCATATTGGCGAAATTAAACCCAAATAATCCAAATAACCAAAATAAAAACTTTAAAAACGCTGGTTTATATCTTTTAATATTGATTGTGGTAATATCTATTTTCAGTTCTTTATTTCAACCAACTTCTACAATTATGGAACTTTCCTATTCCCAGTTCCTAAATGAAGTTGAAAAAAATAATGTAATTAGTGTTACTATTTCTGGAAATACTATTACCGGAGTGCTCAGTAATAATCAAAAATTTTCTACTTATTTACCAGATGACCCGGAGCTAATGTCAATTTTGCGCAGTAAAAATATCAATATTGAAGCAAAACCACCAGTAGAATTATCCTGGTGGATGCGAATACTTTCATCACTTTTACCAATGGCCTTGATAATTGGTATCTGGATTTTTATGATGAGACAGATGCAAGGTGGTGGTAATAAAGTAATGTCTTTCGGCAAAAGTCAGGCCAAGTTACTGGGTAAGGAGAATCCCCAGGTTACCTTTGCTGATGTGGCTGGTGTGGATGAAGCAAAAGAAGAATTGCAGGAAGTAATAGAATTCTTGAAAAATCCAGCAAAATTTAAACAGCTTGGAGCAAAAATTCCCAAAGGTATCCTTCTCTATGGACCCCCTGGGGCTGGGAAAACCTTGCTAGCACGCGCTGTTGCCGGAGAAGCGGGGGTTGCTTTTTTTAATATGAGTGGTTCTGATTTTGTGGAAATGTTTGTAGGAGTTGGCGCTTCAAGGGTTAGAGATTTATTCAGACAAGCTAAGGCAAATAAACCTTGTATTGTTTTTATAGATGAAATTGATGCAGTTGGTCGGCATAGAGGTGCTGGTTTAGGTGGAGGACATGATGAAAGAGAGCAGACCTTAAATCAATTACTGGTGGAAATGGATGGCTTTGATCAAAACACGGATGTTATTCTTATTGCGGCAACCAATAGACCTGATGTTTTAGACCCGGCCTTACTGAGACCGGGACGCTTTGATCGAAGGATAGTAGTAGACCGCCCGGATTTGATTGGCCGTGAACAGATATTAAAAGTGCACACCAAAGGTAAGCCCTTAGCGGAAGATGTTGATTTAAATGTTCTGGCTAGAAGAACACCAGGATTTGTCGGTTCAGATTTGGCTAACCTGGTTAACGAAGCTGCTCTATTAGCTTCGCGTAAAGGTAAAAAATATATTACTATGGAAGAATTTGAAGCTTCTATCGATAAGGTAATTGCTGGACCGGAGAAAAAGAGTAGAATTATGAATGAGAAGGAAAAATCAATTGTTGCTTATCATGAATCTGGTCATGCCTTAATAGCAAAGTTATTGCCGAATTGTGACCCGGTGCATAAGGTTTCTATAATTCCCCGGGGAAGTGCAGCATTAGGCTATACCCTGCAATTGCCAACCGAAGACCGTTATCTTATCAGCAAATCTGAGTTGATGGAAAGATTAACTGTTTTACTGGGTGGTAGGGTAGCTGAAGAACTTATTTTTAAGGATGTTACCACCGGAGCTCAGAATGACCTGGAAAGAGCGACCAAGATTGCTCGGCAGATGGTAACTGAATTTGGTATGAGTGAATCTTTAGGACCTATTACTCTGGGTAGGAAGGAACATCAAGTCTTTTTGGGTAAAGATATTGCTGAGGATAGAAACTATAGTGATGCAATAGCCTTTCAAATTGATAAGGAAGTAGAAAAAATTATTGAAAATGCTTATCAAAAAGCGAAAGAAATACTCACCAAAAATAGAATGAAACTAAAGAAGATAGCAAAGACTCTGCTAGAAAAAGAAACTTTAGAGGGAGCAGAATTAGATAATCTTTTGAAAGGCGCTAAACTGGCTACCGGAAAGCAAGCTATGGTTTAATTATAATTTAAACAACTTGGAAAATATTTTGATTTTTTTGAGATTAAATATTAATATAATAATTAGATATATGGAATTATCGGAATTTCAAAGAAATAGGAGGTGAAAAAACTAAAGAAAGAGTATAATAAGTTACTATTTTTAATTGATAAATAAAATTTTACTGATTATTTATCAAGAAAAGAACAAAAGGAGGAAAATGATTTGAAAAGTAAAACTATACATCTTTTTTTAATTATTTTCTTAGTTATGACTATGCTAAACACTGTTAACGCACAGGTAAAGGACCCAGAAAGGATGGTCTATGCTACCATCGGTGGACCAGAGACTATGGACCCTCATTGGAGTTATGATACAGCCAGTGGAGAGATTATCTTCCAGATTTATGATAACCTTATTGCCTATGATGGGGAGAGTCTTTCGGAATTTGTGCCTATGCTTTCTACGGAAGTACCATCTGTAGCAAATGGTTTAATTTCGGAAGATGGCTTAACTTATACCTTTCCCATCAGAAAAGAGGTTAAATTCCACAATGGTGCTATTTTAACACCGGAAGATGTAGAATATAGCTTTGAAAGAGGCATGATCTTTGATCGTGCGGGAGGCCCCTGCTGGATGTTATTAGAGCCATTATTGGGTATAGGTACTATTGAAGATTTAGCGGTCAGCGTAGCAGGTGTGGAAAACTATACTGATATGTTTGTTGATGATCAATTGAAAGATGAGTACAAAGATGAATTAACTAAGGTCTTTACAGATTTTGTTGATAAGGCAGTAGAAGTTGATGGCGATAGTATTGTCTTCCATCTGGCACAACCTTATGCCCCATTCTTGAATATTCTGGCTCATGGAGGTGGTTGGGCTTCTATTATTAACAAAGAGTGGTCTATCCAACAGGGAGCCTGGGATGGTAAGGCAGATACCTGGTGGCTTTATCATGACCCGCAAAATGAAGAAGATCCATTATATGATATAGCTAATGGAACAGGTCCTTTCAAGTTGGTAAGGTGGGTTCCAGAAGAAATCATCATGCTGGAGAGATTTGATGATCACTGGAGAGGGCCGGCACAATTAAAAGAGGTTGTTTACCAGTATGTAAATGAATGGACTACCCGTAAACTGATGCTGCAGAGAGGAGATGCCGATATAGTCTATGTTCCGGTAACCAATATGCAAGAGGTAATGGAAATGGAAGGGGTGGAATTAATAACCGGTTTACCGACCTTGTCTAATACAGTAACTAATATGCCCTGGACTTTGAATGCAGAAGGTAATGCTAATTTAGGTAGTGGGAAATTGGATGGAGAGGGTATTCCCCCTGATTTCTTCTCCGATATTCATGTTCGAAAGGGATTTTCCTACCTATTCCCCTATGATATCTTTATTGAAAAATCAATGCATGGACAGGCTAAACGTAATCCTGGACCTTTCCCTGATCCCTTATATGGTTACACAGATGACCCCGAACTTTATTATGAATTTAATATTGAAAAGGCAAAAGAAGAATTTCAACAAGCCTGGGGTGGAGAATTGTGGGAGAAGGGATGTAAATTTAACATCTTCTACAACGAAGGTAATGATGTACGTAAGACTGCCTGTGATATGATTTCTACCTATGCCAAAATTGTCAATCCTAAATTTGAACTTACTCCAGTAGGTGTGCAGTGGTCTTCATACCTGAAACAGTTTCTAGCTGAACAACTTCCCATGTATACCATCGGATGGTTAGCAGATTACCCTCATTCCCATAACTGGGCACCAACCTATCTGGGAAGTAATGGTACTTACAGTGCTTATTATGGCAAGGCTTATACGGAATGGGCTAAAGAAAATGTGGATCCTCTTATTGATAAAGCACTGAAATCGACAGATCCAAAAGAACAGGAGAGTATCTACTTAGAATTGACCAAAATAGCCCATGACCAGGCTGTAGCACTATATCTATACCAACCTATCGGAATTCATGTTCAGAGAGATTGGGTCAAGGGGTGGTACTTTAATCCAGTAATTTCAGGTTTACCAGAAGGTGCTGATTTCTATTATATCTATAAAGAGTAAGAAAATTGCTAAGCATTATTTTCACAATGATTAAATTTTATTAAGTAGTAACATTGAAATGGAGTGGAAGTCATCAATGAATTTTTCCACTCCATTATATTTTCATATGGTTTCAATTTTATTTTTGTAAATGTTATTATCTCTAATTTGTGAAAGATAGTTTTATAATTTTCTTAAGAAGGAAATAAAAAATGTTGTCCTATATTATAAGACGTTTATTAATTCTCCCTTTGATTTTATTAGGAGTTACCTTCCTGATATTTTGTCTTTTTTCACTATTAAGTCCAATGGAAAGACTGGCAACTTATATTAATAATCCCAGTGTATTGAAGAATCCTCAAGCAGCCCAGAGGTTGATTGATAAGTATCATTTAGATGATCCCTTCCCCACCGGTTATATTTACTGGTTGAAATCACTACTAAAACTTGATCTTGGCTGGTCTGCCACAGCGAATCAACCAGTGTGGGAGGCTATTATGCAGCGTCTTCCCGCCACTATGGAGCTTGTTTTATATTCTATTATTCCGGTAATTTTAGTGGGTATCTGGTTAGGGGTTATCTCTGCGGTGCATCACAATGATTTACTGGACCAGACCATTCGGGTAACAGCCATCATCGGCTGGTCTTTGCCCACTTTTATCTTTGGCTTGTTTGTCTTATTTATATTTTATGGTATTTTAGGCTGGTTACCACCAGGAAGGTTGAGTACCTGGGCTCAGTATATTGTCTATACCAGTGAAAGTTTTCAGCATTATACTCATTTTATTACTATCGATGCTCTTCTGAATGGTCGGCTTGATATTTTCTGGGATGCTTTAAAACACCTGATTGCACCTATCATTACCCTGTCTTATATCTCCTGGGCCTATTTATTGAGAATTACCCGATCCAGTATGCTGGAAACCTTGAGAAAAGACTATATTCGTACTGCTCGTGCCAAAGGGGTTGATGAGAAAACCGTTATCTACCAACATGCCAGAAAAAATGCCCTGATACCAGTTGTTACGGTGGCTGGAATGATGATTATCGGTATGCTGGGAGGAGTGGTTATTACTGAAACTGTATTTACCTATCCCGGATTGGGTTTTTGGGCGGCTTCCTCTGCTCAACAACTGGATTATGGCTCAGTTATTGGGTTTGCTCTCCTATTTGCCTTTATTATGGTCATTGGAAATTTAATTGTAGATATTTCTTATGCCTTAATCGATCCCAGGGTAAGATTGGAGTAAAGCTATTATGAATCGAATATTCAGAAAATTAATAAGCAATACAGCCTCTCTAATTGGGTTATTACTTCTTTTGGTATTTATTCTAATAGCTGTTTTTGCTCCTTATCTCGCTCCCCCTTTATTTCCCGATCCCTATCAAATTCCCCGTATGTCCTGGGATGTGGAACCCCAACCACCGGGATTTCCTATCTCTGATGATATGAGATTTGTCTATGAAAGCTTAGGGAAACCTGTTACCAGAGACAAAGCCGTTTTTGGCACTGCTCAGGGGGGTTATGATATATTCTATGGATTGATATGGGGTACCAGAACTGCTTTTCGCATTGGAATTATTACCGTAACCTTATCTATGTTAATCGGGGTTATTTTAGGATCCCTGTCAGCTTACTTTGGTGGTTGGTTAGATGAATTATTGATGCGCATAACCGATATCTTTCTCTCTATTCCCTTTCTGGTGGCGGCAATGGTTTTGACTACTATCTTAGGTCGTGGTTTAGATAAAGTAATGATAGCATTGGTGGCCTTTGGTTGGATGGGGTATGCCAGGGTTATCCGAGGTAGTATTTTATCTACCAAAGAAGAAGTTTATGTAATGGCCGCTAAAGCCTTAGGAGTTAAAGATTTTCGTATTATATCCTTTCATCTGCTACCTAACACTATTTTCCCAGTACTGGTACAGGCGAGTATGAATATTGGTTCTATGGTAGTTACTGCAGCTGCTCTCAGTTTTTTAGGGGTGGGGGCACCCTTAGGGTATGCAGATTGGGGACAGATGGTTAGTTTTGCCCGTAATTGGATTATTGGTTCGCCAGGAAAGGCTGGAGAATATTGGTATGCAGTATTTTTCCCTGGTATTTTTATTGTTTTATTTGTTCTTTCCTGGAATCTGGTGGGAGATACTCTGAGGGATATTTTAGATCCTCGACTAAGGGGTGAGTTATAATGGAAAATAAGAATAGAGGCAAAGTTTTGGAAGTAAAGAATTTAAAAACCTATTTTTTTACTGAGGATGGAATAGTAAAAGCAGTTGATGGAGTTGATTTTGAAGTATACCAGGGAGAAACGCTGGGATTGGTTGGTGAATCTGGCTGTGGTAAAAGTGTTACCGCTTTTTCAATCCTTAAATTGCTGGATTATCCTGGTAAGACTGTAGAAGGACAAATTCTCTTTAAAGGAGATGATTTACTTAAGAAAAGTGAGGAGCAGATGCGTAAAATAAGAGGAAAAGATATTGCTATGATTTTTCAGGAGCCAATGACCTCTTTGAATCCTGTTTTTACTATAGGTTTTCAGATTGCTGAATCTTTGAAAGTGCATTATAAAATGAGTAACCAGGAAGCCAGAAAGAAAGTAATCGAACTTTTAGAAAAGGTAGGGATACCAATTCCAGAACAGCGAGTTGATGAGTATCCCCATCAATTAAGTGGAGGTATGAGACAGAGAGCAATGATTGCCATGGCTTTGGCCTGTGACCCGGTATTATTGATTGCTGATGAACCCACTACTTCTTTAGATGTTACTATTCAAGCCCAGATATTAGAATTGATGAAAACCCTTTTAAAACAATTTAACAGCTCACTGATTATGATAACTCATGACCTGGGAGTAATAGCCGAGATCGCTGACCGTATTGCCGTAATGTATGCCGGTAAGATTGTGGAATACACCGATACTCGCTCCATATTTTTTTCTCCTCTCCATCCTTACACCTTTGGTCTACTTACTTCCATTCCCAGATTAGATATGGAAATGGAAAAATTAGAATCGATACCGGGAGTGGTTCCAGACCCCTTGCATTTTCCGGAAGGCTGTAAATTTCATCCCCGCTGTGGTTTTGCTACCGAAAGATGTCGGAAGGAAGAACCATCACTCCTGGAAATTGAAAATGGACATATAGTTCGCTGCTGGCAGGTGGATAGAGTAAGGGAGGAAGCAAAAAAGATTGCTTTTACCAGGAGGTTAGCAGTAGTTGAATAATAGTTTAATTTCTATCAAAAATTTGGTTAAATATTTTCCCATTAAAAAGGGTGTCTTTAGAAGCACGGTAGGCTGGATAAAGGCGGTAGATAAAATTAGTTTTGATATTTATAATGGTGAAACACTGGGATTAGTGGGAGAATCTGGATGTGGTAAATCAACTACGGCTTTAACTATTCTCCGTTTAGAAGAACCCACCAGTGGAGAGGTCTTCTTTCAGGGTGAGAATATTGCCAGCCTAAATAAAGAACAGATGAGAAAATATAGAAAAGATTTACAGATTATATTTCAGGACCCCTACAGCTCTCTTGATCCTCGAATGAAGATAAAGAATATTATTGCTGAAGGATTAGCCGCCCATCAACTATTAGACAGTAGAACGAGGATAAAAAAAGTTGGTGAGTTATTAGAGAGGGTGGGAATTCCACCTGATTATATGGATCGTTTCCCCCATGAATTCAGTGGTGGACAAAGGCAAAGAATAGGAATAGCACGTGCTTTAGCCTTAAATCCCAAAATGATTATCTGCGATGAGGCGGTCTCTGCCCTGGATGTTTCTATCCGTTCCCAAATTATTAATTTATTCAAAGAATTACAAAGCGAATTTAATCTTACCTATCTTTTTATTGCTCATGATTTGAGTGTGATTAAATATATCAGTGATCGAGTAGCAGTAATGTATCTGGGTAAGATTGTGGAAATAGCTCCAAAAGATATTTTTTTCCAAAAGACTCTTCATCCTTACGCTATAGCCTTGCTATCTGCAGTACCAGTTCCCAATCCTGATTTTAAAAGAGAACGTATTCTGTTACCGGGAGATGTACCCAGTCCAGCTAATCCACCGAAGGGCTGCCGTTTTCACCCCCGTTGCCAGAAAGTAATGGAAATATGTTCCCAAGTAGAACCTGAGCTAAAAAAATTAGATAAAGACCACTATGTTTCCTGCCATCTTTATTGACCAAAATTAAGTCTTTAGTAAATGTTACTCCCATATTTATCTCATATTTATCTTTTATCTTTATTGGAGCAATTATGGTCATTAGTCTAAAATTTAGTGGGGTAATAAAAAACTTTCCCAATCGAATTGTTTGTTAATCAATATTTTTTATGTTAAAATATTACAAAGCGCCCGTAGCTCAATGGATAGAGCAGGGGCTTCCTAAGCCCCGTGTTGGAAGTTCGACTCTTCTCGGGCGCTCCATTATTATTGGTTCATTTTTAATTGATAAATAAATAAAAAAGATTCACAATTAGAGAAGAGGAAAATAAAATTGCTTAATAAAACTAATAATGATTTGCAACAGCTCATTAGAGACTCTATTTTAAAATATCTTAAAAATAAAGAAATTGATTTTGAATCCATACCGGTGATTATACTAACAACACCTAAAAATCCTGCTCATGGTCATCTTTCCACCAATATTGCGCTGCAATTATCGGCAATTACCCCGGATACGCCAGGTAATATTGCTCAGTTTATTGTGCAAGAAATTGAAAACAAGAAGCCAGGAATATTTGCTAAGATAGAAGTAGCTGGTCCTGGTTTTATAAATTTTTATTTTAAAAATGACGTTTTATATAACATCTTACCTGAAATTATCACTAAAAGAAGTCAATTTGGTCATTCTAATATTGGGCAGGGTGAAAAAGTACTGGTTGAGTTTGTTAGTGTTAACCCCACCGGTCCATTACATATTGGTCATGGAAAGTGTGCCGCAGTTGGTGATTCATTATCAAAGATATTGAGTGCTGCTGGTTATAAAGTCTCAACAGAATATTATATCAATGATTATGGTACACAAATGGATATTCTTGGTGAATCCGTATTGGTACGTTATAGACAATTGTTGGGAGAAGATATTGAGTTTCCAGCAAATGGCTATCAAGGAGATTATATTGTTACCCTGGCTAAGGAGATAATGAATAAACATCAAGAGCAATTTAAGGGTAAAAATGATCAAGATACCATCCAATTTTTTAAAGATTATGCTCAGCAAAAAATTTTAAAGGATATTAAAGAGGATTTATCTTCCTTTGGAGTGCAATTTGATAATTGGTTTAGCGAACAATCTCTTTACACCGAAAATAAGGTCCATCCAGTGATTGAAAGATTAAAGAAAGAGGGATTTGTCTATCTTAAGAAAGGTGCCTTATGGTTCAAATCTACTGACTTTGGTGATGAAAAAGATAGAGTAGTAATTCGGAAGGATGGGGAAGCTACCTATTTTGCCTCTGATATAGCTTATCATGATGATAAATATAAAAGAGGATTTAATATCTTAATTGATATCTGGGGAGCCGACCATCATGGCTATATCAACCGGATGAAAGCTGCTATTCAAGCCCTGGGATATGCGAAAGATTCCTTTCAGGTTTTATTGGTGCAATTTGTTACCTTGCTCCAAGGAGGAAAAGCAGTGGGAATGAGTACCCGGGGAGGACAATTCATAACTTTAAAAGATCTGTTAAAAGAAGTAGGTAAAGATGTAGCAAGATATTTTTTTCTAATGTATAGTCATGATAGTCATACTGAATTTGACTTAGATATTGCTAAATCACAATCAATGGATAATCCTGTTTTCTATATCCAGTACGCTTATGCTCGAATTTGCAGTATAATAGAGAAGGGGCGAAGCAAGAATATTATTTTAACTGATCAAAAGAAGGAACAAATTGACCTTAAACTTCTTGATAAAAAAGAAGAATTAGAGCTTATTAAAAAAATGGCTTACTTTAAGGAAGTTATTGAAAGAAGTGCCCTGCAGCGGAAGCCTTATTTAATTGCCAGCTATCTCTATGAATTAGCCAGTCTTTTTCATAAATATTATACAGAATATAAGGTTATTAGTGAAGATAGAGAGCTTTCCGAAGCTCGTCTTTACTTAATCTATGCAGTTAAAATTGTTTTAGAAAATGCTCTAACCTTATTAGGAATACAGGCTCCTGAAAAAATGTAAAATATAACTGAGGATAGTATATAGTATGAAGAACTATCGCTTTATTATTATCAGTGGACTTTCTGGTGC
>JAGPKD010000157.1 GCA_018054125.1 Candidatus Oleihabitans oleiphilus
ACCGTATTACGTATAACGTATATCGTTAAAATTAGTTGTTGGTCGTTAGTATCTGGCATTTAGTTTGCCTATTGCTTATTACTGGTTACTTATTACTGAATTGGCTTCTCACAATGACAAAATGGTATATTGTATTACGTATAACGTATATCGTTTAAATACAGTTGCTAGTCAGAAGTTATTTCAGGGGTTGTCAAGGGGAAGGATTCCCCTTGAATATCGTAATTGCAAAGCAATTTCGATATTCTTAATAACACTAAGTAAGATATTAAAGATAAGCTGTTAAATAGAATAATAGAAAATAATAAATATTGAGTTTGATCTTATGTATTTCAGGGGTTATCAAGGGGAAGGATTCCCCTTGAATATCGTAATTTCTGTGAAATTTCGATATTCTTAAAATTACCAAACTAAGATATCAAGATAACATAGTAAATAGAACAGTCAAGAGATTAATAAATATTGTTTTGATTTTTATTTCAGGGGTTCTCAAGGGGAAGAATTCCCCTTGAATTATTTCTTATGTGAGGGAGGATAATAGTTATGCCAAAGATGAAAACACATCGCGGGGCTGCTAAACGTTTTAAAGTTACCGGAACTGGAGAAATAAAACGCGCTAAGGCTTATAAAAGCCATATCTTAACAAAGAAATCGCCGAAAAGAAAAAGACAGTTAGCTCAGTTAACTATAATTGATAAGAGTGATAAGAAAAGAATAAAACATTTATTACCTTATCAATAAAACATACAAGGAGAAAAAGTTATGCCAAGAGTGAGTAGTAGTGTTGCTTCCAGAAACAGAAGAAAAAAGATACTGAAATCTGCTAAAGGATATCGAGGTGGAAAGAGTAAATTACTTCGAACTGCCAAGGATGCGGTTAGAAAATCTTTAAGCTACGCTTATCGTGATAGAAAAGTACGAAAAAGAGATTTTCGTCAGCTCTGGATTACCCGCATTGGAATCGCTTCCAAAAATGAGGGTATTTCTTATAGTCAGTTCATGAATGGACTTAAAAAAGCTAATGTTCAATTAAATCGCAAGATGTTATCTGAAATAGCCATTCATCATAAGGAAGGATTTAGTGAATTAATTCAATTAGCAAGAGCAGAACATTTAAAATAAGGAACAAGATATACTAATACCCTGACCATAATTCTCTCCCTTAGAAGGGAGAGTGAAGGTGGGGGTGATAATTGAGGGGTTACAGGGGATACCTCCCTTGAATATCTTGCTAGATATATAAAAAGAATAGAGAGAAAAAAATTGAAAGATAGTAGATAAGGCATAGCTGCCCATTCTATTTCAGAGAGATTGGTTAGCTCTTCTTATCCAATTTCACTTTTAAATATCTAACTGAAAAATTAAAGTAAGTTTAGACGATTTATTCCGTTAAAAATAAAATGAGCTGGACTTGGATATTATGACCAGTCAAAAAGGGTGGTAACGCGGAGAAGTTTATAATTTTCGTCCCTTATCAGGGGAAAATTGTAAACTTCTTTTTTTATAAGGAGGGATTTTTTTGGAAAGAGAAATTAAAAAATTAATTGAACAATTTCATAATCAGATATCTTCTGTAAAAACACCAGAAGACTTGAAAAAGATAAAGAGTGAGTATATAGGTCGCAAGGGAATTATTACTCAAATGTTAAAAAATATAACTTCTTTACCGGAAGAGGATAAGCCAAAGATAGGGCAATTACTTAATCAAGCAAAAGGTGAGTTTCAATGCGCTATTTTAGAAAAAGAAAAAGAAATTTTCCAAGAGGAAGCGGAAAGGGTTGAGCAAATTGATCTTACTATTCCTGGTAGAAACTTTAAATTGGGTACTATTCATCCAGTAGAATTGATTCTCAAATCTACTGAGGAAATTTTTCTGGGAATGGGATTTTGTGTTGTTGATGGTCCGGAAATCGAGCTTGATTATTACAATTTTGAAGCTTTAAATATACCAAAGGATCATCCAGCTCGAGATGACCAGGATTCTTTTTATATTACTCCAGAAGTTCTTTTAAGAACCCAAACCTCACCCATGCAGGTTAGAATTATGGAAAATCAATCACCACCAGTAAGAATTATTTCTACTGGGAAATGTTATCGACGTGATGCTATAGATAGCACCCATTCCCCTATGTTTCATCAGATTGAAGGATTAGCAGTAGATGAAGATATTGCTCTTAGTGATTTAAAAGGGGTCATCATTGAGTTCTGTCAGCAAATTTTTGGAAAAGATAGAAGAGTAAGATTTAGACCAGGCTATTTTCCTTTCGTAGAACCAGGAGCGGAAGTTGATGTATCTTGTGGTTTGTGTAAAGGTAAGGGTTGCCAATCCTGTGGATATAGTGGATGGTTAGAAATTATGGGTGCTGGTATGGTTCATCCTCATGTTTTGGAAATGGCCGGTTATGATTCGGAAAAATATACTGGTTTTGCCTTTGGCATGGGGGCTGAAAGAATTGCCATGCTGAAATATGGTATTAATGACATTCGCTTATTTTTTGAAAATGATTTGAGGTTTTTGTCTCAATTTAAATAAGAGTAAACAGTGATATTTTCAGGGGGATTGAAATAATGCAGGTATCCTATAATTTATTAAAAGAATACGTTGATATTGATTTAACACCAGAAGAACTGGCAGAACGGCTTTCTATGAATGGTATTGTTGCCGAACATACTAAACCAGTTTTAGAAGGGGTGAAGGGATTATTAATTGGGAAAATTACCAGCATCGAACCACTTAAGGGAAGCGAGGGAAGTAGTAACTTATCTATTTGCACAGTAGATATAAAAAATCAGGAATTAGAAGTAGTTTGTGGAGCTAAAAATATGAGGGTTGGTGATTATATTCCTTTTGTTACTGAAGGTGGAAGTTTACCAGCTGTGGGAAAGATTGAAGGGAAAAGTATTCAAGGTGTTTTTTCTAAAGGTATGATATGTTCTGCTTCTGAGCTGGGACTGGAGAAGGGTAAATCACCTGGTGTTTTAATTTTAGACCATAACTTGCCTTTAGGAGAAAGAATGGAGAGTATTCCTGGACTGGGAGATGATGTAATTTTTGATTTTGAAATATTTTCTAACCGCCCTGATTTAATGAGTATAATTGGAAT
>JAGPKD010000028.1 GCA_018054125.1 Candidatus Oleihabitans oleiphilus
CTATCAGCCTAGAAATAGTCACATACCTACTAAGTTGTTTTTGAGACATCGGATAATGTACCTCTTTATTCATAGTGACATTTTATCAAGATAATTAATAAGGTGACATTATCATAAAATATTCACACAAACAACAATTTTTTTCTTGACTTATTATGTTTTTGATGTTAATATGTAAATTTGTATAAATCTCCTAAAAGGTTGGTGTAAACAATGCAAGGTAAAAAAATAAAATTGTTAGATTATTCTAAGATAAGAAATTACATTGATCCACCCAACTTTCTTGATGTTCAAAAAAAATCTTATCAAAAGTTCTTACAAAAAGATATACCTCCTGAAAAACGTCAAGATATTGGTTTGCATAAGGTATTTAGAGATGTTTTCCCCATTCAAGATTTCACTGGAAGTCTTATTCTAAATTATATAAATTATTCAATTAAGGAACCAAAATACTCCTCATTCGAATGTTGGGAAAGAGGAAGCACTTATGCAGCACCATTAGAAGCCAGAATTAGTTTATATAATAAAAAAACGGGAGAAATTAATGAACAAGATGTGTTCATGGGAGAATTACCATTAATGACTGACAGTGGCAGTTTTATTATTAACGGTGCCGAAAGGGTAGTTGTCAACCAACTTATCCGTTCTCCCGGTATTTACTATGGCAGTGAAGAATATGGTGAAAATAAAATTTTGTACAATTTTAGAATAATACCCAACAGAGGCTCCTGGTTAGAATTTGGTTTTGATAGCAATAATATGATTTATGTACGCATAGATAAAAAACGAAAAATACCTGCTACTACTTTGTTAAGGGCCTTAGGTTACGAGAGAAATGAACAAATAATGAATTTGTTTGATAATAGTGATGTTATTCTAGATACATTAGCAAAAGATAATACCACTAATAAAAAGGAAGCTCTAATAGAAATTTTTAGAAAACTTAGACCAAGTGAACCACCTACTGATAAGAATACTAGTCAATTATTAGATAGATTATTATTTGACCCACGAAGATATGACCTAGCAGATGTAGGCCGTTATAAAGTAAATCAAAAATTAAATATTCAAAATAGAATTCTGGATAGAACCACTGCGAAAGCCGTTATAGATATTACTGGTAAACAATTAGTGAAGAAAAACGTGCATATTAATCAAAAAATAGCAGAATTAATCAAACAGTCTAATGTTGAAAAGGTTTATGTTTTTAATCATAATGACGAGGAGATTGCAGTTTATAATGAAAAAGATGAAACAACTGTCAGTTTATTTGATTCTGAAGAAGGTATTATAAATGAAAGTATTATTGGGTTACAATTGATTGAAGATATAATTGATCGCAAATCAGGTGAGATAATTGCTCAAAGTGGTCAATTACTCAATAAAGAATTAATTAATAAGATTGGTCAAATTCAGTCAACTGTGAAAGTAAAAAAAGGTAATGCTTTAACTAAAGATGACCTAGTTGCCTCCTTAAGGTATTTAGTAAATCTTTATTATGGAGTTGGCTATATTGATGATATTGATCATTTAGGAAATAGAAGAGTCAAGACTGTGGGAGAGTTATTATTAGATCAATTTTATATTGGTCTGGTTAGAATGGAGAGAGTAATTAAAGAAAGAATGACTATTCAACCAGACCTTTCGGCAGTTACCCCACAATCATTAATTAATATTAGACCCTTGGTAGCTGCAATTAAGCAGTTTTTTGGAAGTAGTCAATTATCTCAGTTTATGGATCAAACAAATCCTCTATCTGAAATTACTCATAAGAGAAGACTATCTGCTCTTGGTCCCGGTGGATTAACCAGGGAAAGAGCTGGATTTGAAGTTCGTGATGTTCATTATAGCCATTATGGTAGGATTTGTCCCATTGAAACGCCTGAAGGTCCAAATATTGGTTTGATTGGTTCATTAAGCATTTATGCTAAAATTAATGATTATGGGTTTATTGAAACTCCATATAGAAAAGTAGAAAATGGGAAATTAACTGATGAAATTGTTTACCTTACAGCCGATGAAGAAGATCAATACAAAATTGCTCAGATTAGTGTGAAGCTTGATAACCAGAATAATATTGTACAAGAAGAAGTCCCCTGTAGATATCGAGATGACTATTTAACTGTTCCAGCGCTAGAAATTGATTTTATTGATGTAGCCCCAAACCAAATGGCCAGTATTTCTGCCAGCTTAATACCCTTTTTAGACCATGATGATGCTAATAGAGCTTTAATGGGTACTAATATGCAAAGACAGTCTGTACCGATAATTAAACCAGAAATGCCCTTAGTTTTGACTGGTATGGAAGAAAAAGTTGCCCGTGATTCAGGAACTATAATTGTTTCTGAAGAGGATGGTATCATCGAAAAGGTAGATGGTAATAGAATTATTCTTAAGAATAATAACGGTATTAGAAGAGAGTATTTTTTGAAAAAGTTTTATCGTTCTAATCAAGGAACTTGTATTAATCAGAGACCAATAGTTGATGAAGGACAAAAAGTTACCAAGAATAATCCCATTGCTGATGGTCCTAATACAGATCAAGGATATTTATCTTTAGGCAGAAATGTATTAGTAGCCTATATGGCATGGGAAGGATATAATTTTGAAGATGCCATTGTGATAAGTGAGAAATTAGTTCAAGAAGATACCTTTACTTCTATTCATATCAGCGAGCATGAATGCGTCGCACGAGATACTAAGTTAGGTCCTGAAGAGATAACAGCTGATATACCTAATATTGGCGAAAGTAACTTAGCAAATTTAGATGAAGATGGAATAATAAGTATTGGTACAGAAGTAGAACCAGGTGATATTTTGGTAGGTAAAGTAACTCCCAAAGGAGAGACAGAGTTAGGGCCTGAAGAAAGGTTACTGAGAGCAATTTTTGGAGAAAAGGCAAGAGAAGTTAGAGATACTTCTCTTCGAGTTCCTCATGGCGATAAGGGAAAAGTTATCGATGTTAAAATTTTTTCACGTGAAAACGGTGACGAAATTCCTGCAGGGGTAAATAAAATAGTGAGGGTATTTATTGCCCAGAAGCGAAAAATATCTGAGGGCGATAAAATTTCAGGTAGACATGGAAACAAAGGAGTAATCGCTAAGATTTTACCCATAAATGATATGCCTTTTTTGCCTGATGGTTCACCGGTTGATATAGTTTTAAATCCCCTTGGAGTTCCTTCCAGAATGAATGTAGGCCAAATTTTAGAAGTGCATTTAGGATGGGTAGCAAAGACACTTGGTTTAAATATGATTACACCAGTGTTTAATGGAGCAACTGAAGAGGACATTGAAAAGGCTTTGATTGATGCTGGTTTACCAGCTGATGGTAAGAGCGTGTTATATGATGGCAGAACAGGTTTACCTTTTGACCAAAAAGTTACGGTAGGTTACAGCTACATCTTAAAACTTATTCATTTAGTGGATGATAAAATTCATGCTCGTTCAACAGGACCTTATTCTTTAGTTACTCAACAACCATTAGGTGGAAAAGCACAATTCGGTGGACAAAGATTTGGCGAAATGGAAGTTTGGGCTTTAGAGGGTTATGGTGCTGCCTATAATTTACAGGAAATGTTGACTGTTAAATCAGATGATGTTACCGGTAGAATAAAGACTTATGAATCTATTGTGAAGGGGGAAAACATTCCGGTCCCGGGAATTCCAGAATCATTTAAGGTGTTAATAAGAGAATTAAGAAGTCTTTGTTTAAATGTTAAAGTATTGGATCAAGAAGGAAAAGAAATAGAGATAAAAGAAGATCTTGAAACAAAGGAAAGAATAGATCAGAGTTTTATTGATCATATTACTTAATTTTTAGCTAATATTAATTTTTAATTAATACAAATTTTTAGTTAGAATTTTATATATTTCAAGTCTTAGATTAGTCTGTTAATAGCAAGGGAGGTAATTCGATTGGAAAATTCGGAAAGAATTAATGCTATAACCATAGGATTGGCTTCACCAGAAGATATACGAAAATGGTCCTATGGGGAAATTAAAAAACCGGAAACTATTAACTATAGAACTCTTAAACCTGAAAAAGATGGGTTGTTTTGTGAACGTATTTTTGGACCCGTTAAAGATTGGGAATGTAGCTGTGGAAAATACAAGAGAATTAGATATAAAGGGGTAATATGTGATCGTTGTGGTGTCGAGGTAACAAAATCAATAACCAGACGAGAAAGGATGGGTCATATTGAATTAGCCTGTCCCGTTTCTCATGTATGGTATTTTAAAGGTATACCCAGTCCGCTTGCTTTATTATTAAATATTTCTCCGCGGAGTTTAGAAAAAATACTATACTTTGCACCCGATAGACAGAGAGAACAACTTTACGAGATGCAAAAGGATAATGATGATGTTAATGATAGTAAGAGTGAATATTTAGAAAATGAAGTTATCACCGAGACTGAATTTAAAATTCACAAAATATATAATCCTAATTTTAATGCTGAATTATTGTATCGAGTTAATCAACCCAAAATCTTCCCTCATAAAGTGGGAGATATTATAAGTGAAGAAAGATTGTTTGATCTTCAGAGAAGGTATGGAAAATTATTTTTTACTGTGGAGCAGGTTTTGCCTTTCGATTTAGAACAACCGGAAAAAGAACATAATTTTGAGGATGAAAACTTTGAAACAGCAGTAACTTCAGATATTAAAGAAGAAGTTAAAAAAGAAAAAGAAATTGAGAGTAATAAAAAAGAGTTAATAAATGAACAAAATGAATCGGTTGATTATAAAATCCTGGAGATAGAAGGATTGATTTCGGAAAGCAGGCTATCACTTTTACTGGAACAAGATGAAGGATTATCAAAAAAAACAACAATGGCTAAACAGACTGTTGAGGAATCATGCTATGTGATTATTAATCCAGGGGCAACAAATCATAAAGTTGGAGATATAATTCTAGAAACAGAATATAGACTATTTACACTTTATGATCCTGAATTTCGAGCCGGGATTGGGGCTGAAGCTATTAAAAATTTACTAAGGGACCTGAATCTTGATACTTTAAATATGGAATTACGTGAAGAATTAAAGCATTCAACGGGGCAAAAAGCTAAGAAAATGATTAAAAGATTACAAATTATTGAAGCATTCAGAAAAAGTCATTGTAAACCAGAATGGATGATTTTGGATGTGCTGCCAGTAATCCCGCCTGATTTAAGGCCAATGGTTCAGTTAGAAGGCGGTCGATTTGCTACTTCAGATTTAAATGATCTTTATCGCAGAGTGATTAACCGAAATAATCGATTAAAAAGGTTACTAGAATTAGGTGCGCCAGATATTATTATTAAAAATGAAAAAAGGATGTTACAAGAAGCGGTAGACGCTTTGATTGATAATGGGAGAAGAGGTCATGCCGTTCTAGGAGCTGGTAACCGACCTCTCAAGTCACTGAGCGATTTATTAGAGGGTAAAAAAGGAAGATTCAGGCAGAACTTGTTAGGTAAAAGAGTTGATTATTCAGGACGTTCGGTAATTGTGGTAGGTCCAGGATTAAAACTGTACCAATGTGGACTACCTAAAAAAATGGCATTGGAATTATTTAAACCTTTTGTGATGCATCATTTAGTAAAGCGAGAGTTGGCTCATAATATTAAAACTGCTAAAAAAATAGTTGAGCAAGAATCTCCAGAAGTTTGGAATATATTACAGGAAATTATAGAAGAACACCCGATTTTATTAAATAGAGCTCCCACCTTACATCGACTGGGAATACAAGTTTTTAAACCTGTTTTAGTGGAAGGGAATGCTATTCAACTCCATCCCTTAGCTTGTCCAGCATTTAATGCTGATTTTGATGGAGATCAAATGGCGGTCCATGTGCCTTTATCAACTGAGGCACAGACTGAAGCTGAATTGTTAATGTTAGCAACTAATAATGTTTTATCACCTGCAAATGGTACACCCATTGCTTTACCATCACAAGATATTATATTAGGATGCTATTATTTAACTATGAAAGAAAAGGGGAGGAAGGGAGAAGGAAAAATATTTGCCAATCCAGAGGAAGCCATTCGTGCTCAGGAAGAAGGATTTATTGATATTCATGCTAATGTAAAAGTAAGAGTAAAGGGGAAAATTGAAGAAACAACTGTTGGTCGTGTTATATTTAATCAAAATTTACCTATAGATATGAATTTCGTAGATTTAACCATTACTAAAAAAACATTAGCTCGGATTATCTCCTATATTTATCGTCGATATGGTCAAGATGTAGCTGTAAAATTTTTAGATGATATAAAAGAAATTGGTTTTCATTATGCTACTATTTCTGGTATAACGATTGGGATAGTGGATTTAGAAATACCGTCAGAAAAAGAGAAAATATTAGAAGAAGCTGAGGAAAAAGTATCTAAAATAAAAGAACAATTTAATTATGGATTGATTATGGAGGAAGAAAGAGAACAAAAAATCATTTCTGCCTGGACTGATGCTGTTGATAAAGTAATTAATGCTATTTTAGATAATTTAAGTAGTTTTAGCCCGCTTTACATGATGGCTGATTCTGGAGCTCGTGGTAGCCGCAGGCAGATAGGACAATTAGCAGGGATGAGAGGATTAATGGCTGATCCTTCAGGCAGGATAATTGAATTTCCCATTCGTTCTAATTTTAGGGAGGGTTTATCATGCTTAGAATACTTTATTTCTACCCATGGTGCCAGGAAAGGGTTGGCGGATACAGCCCTTAGAACATCAAAATCAGGATACTTAACTAGAAGGTTAATTGATGTAGCTCAAGATATTATCATTACCGAAGAAGATTGTGGCACTAATGATGGTGTAATAGTTTCTGATATTCAAGAGGATGGGAATATTATTGAGAAATTAGAAGACAGAATTGTAGGAAGAGTAGCCCAAGAAGATATTATTAATAATGAAAATGGAGAATATTTTGTTCGAAGAGGACAATTAATAGATGAGAAGATTGCTAAAAAAATTATTGACTCTGGAATCAGAGAAGTCAAAATACGTTCACCATTAACTTGCTCTTTGAAACAGGGTATCTGTGCCAAATGTTATGGAAAAGATTTGGCTTCCGGCAAAATGGTAACTATTGGTGAAGCAGTGGGAACTATTGCTGCGCAATCTATCGGTGAACCAGGAACCCAATTAACTTTAAGAACTTTTCATACTGGTGGTATCAAAATAACCGGTGAAGATATCACCTTAGGATTGCCAAGGGTAGAACAGTTATTTGAAGTACGTAAACCAAAAAAACAAGCAATAATAAGCGAAATTAATGGATATGTTGACAAAATTAAAGTTGAGCAACAAGATATTCGCAGAGAAATTGTAATTCAGCCTGAGACTGAAGGTATATCGGAAAAAAATAGAGAAAGCAAGAAGAAAGTTTATTTTGTACCAAAAGATTTAAAGATTATCGTTGAAGAAGGACAAAAAGTTATTGCCGGCCAAAAATTAACCACTGGTTTTATTGACCCAAACGATATACTTAGAATTCAAGGCATTAAAGCTGTTCAGAGATATCTTTTAGAACAAGTTCAAGAAGTGTATAGGTCTCAAGGAGTTACTATTAATGATAAACACATTGAAGTAATAGTAAGACAAATCGCTCGCTTAAATAAAATTTATGTAAAGGCATCTCGTGATTCTGATTTACTTTCTGGAGAATTAGTATATGTATCTGATTTTGAAGAGGCCAATGCCAAAGTTGCCCAAGAAAACGAAGAAATACGCCATAAAAATAGAAACTTACTGCTAAATAAAACTTTGCTTACTTCAATTACCGGAAATAAGGGAGAAACTATTATCAGTAAGAATACTGTTATTGATGAAAATATTATTAAAAAAATTGAAAATTCAGAGTACAAAAGTTTTGATATATTGGATGAACAGGGCAGCATAATTCATATTGTGCAAGGTGAGATTAATTTTATTGACCGCATCAAAGATAACATTTTTATAGGGATTAATACTAAAGAATCAAATGGTGATAAAAATATTAGTGAAAAAAATGAATATGAAGCGGTAGATTTACAAAAAATTAGGGGAAACAAAATAACTAAAGAAATAGCAATAGACTTGGTAAAGAATGGTATAAATAGAGTGCAGATCTTTAATCCAGAAGTAACTGAAAACTTGATAGGGAAAATGGTTGCTCAGGATGTTAAAGACCAGGATGGGGATGAGGTTGTAATTCCAGCCAATAAAATATTAGATGAAAAAGATATAAAAATTTTGTTAGATAATCGATATGAAAAGATAGTTATTTGGAGTGATATTAAAGAAGTTAATATCAAAGAAAATTTGTTAAGTTATATTAAAGAAGATGTTATCGGAAAAATTTTAGGTGAAGAAATAATAGATCCCACAACTGGAAATGTCATTGCCGATAAAAATCAACCCATAAGTAAAAATATTATTAGAAAAGCCTATACAGCTGGAGTTAGCGATATTCCCTTGGCAGATGGTCGTTTCTTTTCTTTAGAAGGTAGAACATTGGACTACATCTATCATAATTTGATTGGTAGAGTAGTGGCTCAAGATATTATTGACAAAGATAGTGGAGAAATTGTTATCCCTGCTGGTGAAAAAATTAATAAAAATAATGCTAATGTATTCTTTCAACAGAATGTTGAGTCAGTGAAATACAGAACAGATAGTAGTAAACCAGAATCCATTTCCTTAATTGAAAATATCGGATTTATGAAAAGAATAAAATTACCAGCAATAGGAATGCCTATTATTCAAGGAATAACTCAAGCTTCCTTGTCTACGGAAAGCTTTTTATCTGGGGCTTCTTTTCAGAGAACAACTCATGTTTTAACTAATGCTTCTATTAAAGGTAAAACAGATTATTTATATGGTTTGAAAGAAAATGTAATTATTGGCAATATAATTCCTGCTGGTACTGGTTTAGCACAATATAGAGATATTGAAATAACCTCTCAATATGAAGAAGAATTAGAAAAAGAAGTACAAGAACACAATAAAATCGAAAGCACTACTGGCCAAGAGAATAATCAAATAATGATAGAAGAAAAGATTAACGTTCAAAATCAAAATGAACCTTAATGAAAATAAAGATAATTTAAATAAAGTATTATTTTTATATTAATTTTTATTGACATCATAAAGTGATGTTGATAAAATGTTTAAGTATTTAAACTGGTAATTACTTTTAAAAGGAAAAGGTGATCTTAATATGCCAACTATCAGCCAATTGGTAAGAAAGGGAAGGAAGAAAATAATTAAAAAATCAGGGACACCTGCTTTGAAAGGTTCACCTCTTAAAAGAGGAGTTTGTACCAGAGTATGGACTATAACTCCAAAGAAACCAAATTCTGCTTTAAGGAAAGTTGCTAGAGTTAGATTAACTAATAATATGGAAGTTACTGCCTATATTCCTGGTATTGGACATAACTTACAAGAACATTCTATTGTGTTAATAAGAGGAGGAAGGGTTAAAGATTTACCAGGTGTTAGGTATCACATTGTACGAGGGGTAATGGATGCAACTGGTGTTGAGGGAAGGAAGCAGGGTCGTTCTAAATATGGTTCAGCTAAACCAAAGAAATAAATTAATAAAAATAATTTATTATAAAGCTTAATTAAGGGAGTTAGTTAATGTCTAGAAAAAGAAAAGCAAGCAAAAGGGAAATTAAAGAGGACCCTATCTACCATGATAGGACGGTGGCCAAGTTTATTAACCATATCATGTGGGATGGCAAGAAAAGTATAGCTAGTCGTGTCTTCTATGACGCTATGGATATGGTAAAAGAAAAAACCAAGAAAGAACCATTGGAAGTTTTTAGTCAGGCTATGGAAAATGTAATGCCTATTTTAGAAGTAAAATCCAGGAGAGTTGGTGGGGCAAGTTATCAAGTGCCAGTCGAAGTTTCTCCAGATAGAAGGGTTACTTTGGCTATGAGGTGGATTATTAATTTTAGTAGGAGTAAAACTGGAAAACCCTTTTCTGAAAGGTTAGCTGCTGAATTAATTGATGCCTCTCAAGGGGTAGGTTCTTCCGTTAAGAAGAAAGAAGATACCCATAAGATGGCTGAGGCAAACAAAGCTTTTGCTCATTATCGTTGGTAATAACTTTAGATTAATTTCAGGGGTCATCAAGGAGAAGGATTCCCCTTGAATATCTTGCAGTATAGGAATTTCAATAATTCTGATACCTCAAGATTAAGGAATTGTTTGTTATAAAAAATTTAGAAAGACAAGATATGCATTTCTCGAAAAGGAATTTTTCTTTATTTTTTACTAGCATTTAAACTATATACTAAATACTAGATACTCAAAACTGATAAAAGAGGGGTTTCAGGGGGGGGGCGAAGCCCCTTGAATATCTTGATTATATTGTATCATGTATATTAAAGAAAAAATAAAACTAATTGATAAAAATAATAATATTGATATGCTTATAAAAATAAATAGGTTAGAGAATAATTGTATTATGTCGGAAAGTAAAAACAACTTAGAAAATATTAGAAATATAGGAATTATGGCTCATATAGATGCCGGTAAAACTACTGTTACCGAAAGGATTTTATATTACACTGGTAGAGTGCATAGAATGGGAGAAGTACATGAAGGTTCAGCAACAATGGATTGGATGCCTCAAGAAAGAGAAAGAGGTATTACCATAAGTTCTGCTGTGACAACATGTTTTTGGAAAGGTCATCAAATTAATATTATTGATACGCCAGGGCATGTAGATTTTACAGTTGAAGTTGAACGTTCTCTTAGAGTACTGGATGGAGCTATAGCTGTCTTTTGTGCTGTAGGGGGAGTAGAACCACAAACTGAGACTGTTTGGCATCAAGCAGATAATTATCATGTGCCTAGAATTGCATTTATCAATAAGATGGACCGAATTGGGGCTGATTTTTATGGCACTGTAAATATGATTAAAGAAAAATTTTCCACTATTCCTTTAATAATTCAAATACCGTGGGGTTGCGAAGGAGATTTTCAAGGGGTTATTGATATTATTAATATGAAAGCCTATTCTTATTCAGTTGATTCCTTAGGTGTAAATTACTGTATTGAAAATATTCCAAAAGAATATAAACAATATGCAGAGGATGCTCATAAAAAAATGATGGATATTTTAGCTGAAGAAGATGAATTATTTATGGAAGATTATCTTTATGGTAAACAAATCAATGTTGATAGGATATATCAAGTCATAAGGAAAGGAACGATAGGCAATCGAATAGTACCTGTGTTGTGTGGATCTGCCTTAAAAAATAAGGGCATTCAACTTCTCTTAGATGCTATAAACCGATATTTACCTTCACCATTAGAAGTATTACCAGTTAGAGGTCAGGACCCCAAGACGGGCAAAGAATTAATAAGAAAAACAGATATCAATGAACCTTTATCTGCTTTAGTTTTTAAAGTAATGACCGATCCTTTTTTTGGAAAATTATCATTTATAAGAGTTTATTCTGGTATGTTAAAAGAGGGTAGTTATGTTTATAATTCCACCCAAAATATTAAAGAAAGAATTAACAGATTAGTAAAAATACATGCTGACCACAAGGAACAGGTGAAAGAAATATCAGCTGGAAATTTAGGGGCGATCATTGGACTTAAAAAATCTGGAACTGGAGATACTCTATGTGATGAAAAAAATCCCATAATTTTAGAAAAAATTAAATTCCCAGAACCAGTTATTTCTATTGCCATCGAACCAAAGAGTATAGCAGATAGAGAAAAAATGGCTATTGCCCTGGATAAAATGGCCGAAGAAGACCCTACCTTCAGACGAGCTGTTAATAAGGATACTGGACAGACTATCATTTCCGGTATGGGAGAACTTCATCTGGAGATTATTATTGATCGTTTACTTAGGGAATTTAAAGTGGAGGGTAATGTAGGTAAACCGCAGGTAGCATTTAAAGAAACAATTAGAAAGAAAGCTACTGCTCAAGGTAAGTTTATCAGACAGAGTGGGGGTAGGGGACAATATGGCGATGTTATAATTGAAATTGAACCATATAAGGATAATACCTTTGAATTTATTGACCGAACAGTAGGAGGTAGCATACCAAGAGAATATATTCCTGCTGTAAAACAGGGTATTCAGGAAGCAATGACCTGTGGTGTCTTGGCAAGTTATCCCGTTATTAATATTAAGGTTTCCTTAATAGATGGTTCTTATCATCCAGTTGATTCTTCCGAGTTAGCTTTTAGAATAGCTGCTTCCAAGGCCTTAAAGGAAGGTTTAAAAAAAGCTGACCCAGTGCTTCTGGAACCAATAGTAGAAATGGAAATTAGAACACCGGAAGAGTATCTTGGTTCTATAATTAGTGACTTAAATTCTCGAAGAGCAAAAGTTGAAGGTATTCAAGAAAAAAAGAATATTAAAGGGAAAATAATATTAGCTCATGTACCATTACAAGAAGTTTTTGGTTATGCAACTAGTCTAAGATCTATTTCTCAGGGTAGAGCTAATTATGTAATGCAATTTGCTTATTATGAAATTGTTCCAGAAGAAATTACCCAAAAAATAATATTTAAAACGTGGTAGATTAAGAAAAGATTACAAATTTTTAAGGAGGAAAGAAACAAAATGGCTAAAGAGAAGTTTGTTCGTGCTAAGCCGCATGTTAATATCGGGACTATTGGTCATGTTGATCATGGTAAGACTACTTTGACTTCAGCAATTACCAGGTATTTATCCAGTAAAAAGCTAGCTAAGGCCTTAAACTTTGAGGAGATTGATCGTGCTCCTGAAGAAAAAGAGAGAGGAATTACTATCTCGGTATTTCATGCTGAGTACGAGACTGAAAAGAGGCATTATGCCCATATTGATTGTCCTGGTCATGCCGACTATATCAAAAATATGATTACCGGTGCGGCTCAGATGGATGGTGCCATTCTGGTAGTCTCGGCAGCTGATGGTCCTATGCCTCAGACCCGAGAACATATTCTCTTATCCCGTCAGGTAGGAGTGCCTGCCATTGTAGTGTTCTTGAACAAAGTAGATATGGTAGATGATCCCGAATTGATCGAGCTGGTGGAGATGGAAGTCCGAGAACTACTCAGTGAATACGAATTTCCGGGAGATGATCTTCCAGTCATTAAAGGCTCGGCTTTAAAGGCTATGGAGGCTGATCCAGCCAATCCAGCTGATCCAGCCTATAAACCTATTCAGGAATTGTTAGATGCGGTGGACAGTTATATACCTACCCCGGTACGCGAGGTAGATAAGCCCTTCCTGCTCTCGGTGGAGGATGTCTTTAGTATTACCGGGAGAGGAACTGTAGCTACCGGTCGGGTGGAACGAGGAGTAATCAAGGTTGGTGACCCAGTAGAGATTGTCGGGCTGAGTGAGAAACCAATAAAGACCGTAGCAACCGGTCTAGAGATGTTCCGTAAACTTCTGGATCAGGCAGAGGCTGGTGACAATGTAGGTATCCTCCTGCGAGGGATAGACAAAAAAGAGGTAAAACGTGGCCAGGTGATCGCTGCTCCTGGTACCATTACTCCCCATACCAAATTTAAAGGAGAGATTATTATTCTTACCAAGGAGGAAGGTGGACGGCATACTCCCATCTTTAGTGGTTATCGTCCTCAGTTTTATTTTAGAACCACCGATGTAACCGGTACAGTCACCCTCCCAGAAGGAGTGGAAATGGCTATGCCTGGTGATAATCTAACTGTCACCTGTGAGCTGATCACTCCTATTGCTATGGAAAAGGGAGTTCGTTTTGCCATTCGAGAAGGTGGCAGAACTATTGCGGCCGGAGTGGTTACAGAGATAATTGAGTGA
>JAGPKD010000158.1 GCA_018054125.1 Candidatus Oleihabitans oleiphilus
ATTTTTAACCTGGAGAAAATATTCTGCTCAAGCAAATCATGTTAACTTTGATTGTTTCTATAAATTAGGTTGGCAATATCATTACAGCTTAAATTCGTGCTGTACCCCCCAGAGGTCCATTTGTTTTACATAGTCAGCCAGATTATCTTTGGTAACTACATCAACTCCAGTATCTACTATAACATCACCTTCAGCTGTTTTGGGAAGAAGCATAAGGGTATTATCAACTCCAATCTTCTTCATCAGCATTAAGAGGGTGACACTATGATAACCCATATAATACTGTCTCTGACCAACAGCGGCATCAATAACACCATCATTAATCATGAAAAGATGTTCATCAGTAGTATCAAAGCAGACCACGTGAACCTTTCCTACCTTCCCTGCTGATTGAACCGCCTTCCCTGCAGCTGGACCATTAAAGGCATAAACACCAAAGAAACCAGCCAGATCAGGATGATCCATTAAAGCTGTTTCAGCCAGCTCAACTGCTTTAGAAGTATCTTCATAGTCACAGAGAATCGGTTCAATTACCTCAATTTCGGTCCCCGCTATTCCATCTCTAAAGCCTCTCATTCTTTCCAGAGAATTCATAGCAGTCAGAGAACCGGTACAAATAGCAACTTTACCCTTTCCACCTAATATTTCAGCCATTTTTTCACCAGCTATAACTCCAGCACTATAATTTTCAGTACCCATGTATAGTAATCTTCCGCTGTTGGGGGAATCAGTATCCTGAGTAATACAGGGAATACCCATCTCCATAGCCTTTTTAATCACCGGAATAACTGCATCGGGATCAGAAGGGGCAAAAGAAATACCGTCGAAACCCATTGCTATCCATTGTTCTAAGGTATCAATCTGTTTATTAATGTCTTCAGTCATAGGAACATAAAAAGTAGCATCTACATCAAATATCTTAGCGGCATCCTCCATCCCCTGCCTTACTACATCCCAATAGGGGTGAACAGACTTTCCCAATACTCCAATTTTAATTTTCTCCTGGGCTGTAGCAGTTACCGAAAGAGTCATGATTAAAGTTACCAGTAACATAATAACTAAGAACTTCTTCATTATTTTCCTCCTATTTCTTCTTCACTAAAATTTTTAAATTATTATTTTGCCAAACTGAAAAGATACAATATTACAATATAAGGCTTAAATCGACCAATCACCTCCTTTTCCCTAAATAGATAATATTCTGCATTTAAAGATAGTAAGTAAAGTGAAACTTTCATGAGTTCATAAGTAGTGATTAGAGTGCATTTCTTGCCTGGTCTAAGCAGCTTTTGGGTTAGAACTTTGCTCTTCTGTTAATAACTTCTTTTGTTTTTTATTTAGTGTTACCTCAAACAAATAATAAGACATTTTTAATACAGTGTCAATCTCTATTTTTATATTGGGGATACCCAAATATTTGAAGGTTCTCTTTGTTTATACTATAATCATATCAAATTAACAAAGTCTTTATTATAAGATTATAAGGAATAAGAAGGAATGTAGAATAAAAATGGCTTATCTATTGGGATACGATATAGGAAGTTCTTCCATAAAAGCAAGTCTGATTGACTCAAATAACGGAAAGTTGTTAGCCAGGGCCAGCTCTCCCCGGGAGGAGTTAGCAATCCAATCACCATATTCAGGATGGGCAGAACAGCATCCGGAAATATGGTGGGAACATGTTAAATTGTCAACTGCCCAAATTTTGTCTAAGGTAAATATATCTCCAGCTAAAATCAAGGCGATTGGTCTATCTTATCAGATGCATGGGCTGGTGCTAGTAAATAAAGAAAAAAAAGTATTACGTCCCGCTATTATCTGGTGCGACAGTAGAGCGGTAGATATCGGTCAACGAGCCTTCTTGGAGCTGGGAGAAAAGAAATGTCTCTCCACTCTGCTTAATTCTCCAGGTAATTTTACCGCTTCTAAATTAAAATGGGTCATGGAAAACGAACCACAAATCTATAGTAAGACTTATAAGGCTATGTTACCTGGTGATTTCATTGCCATGAAAATGACTGACATCATTAACACTACTCCGTCAGGTTTATCAGAAGGAATTATGTGGAATTTTCAGGAAAATAAACTGGCAAAAATGCTGCTGGACTATTATGGTATTCCTGAAGAAATTATTCCAGATATTGTTCCTACCTTTGCCATTCAGGGAGAGCTTACCAGTCAAGCAGCACAAGAATTAGGTTTAAAAAGAGGAACTAAAATATCCTACCGAGCTGGTGACCAGCCTAATAATGCCTTTTCTCTCAACGTCCTGCAACCTGGGGAGGCTGCTACTACTGCCGGCACCTCCGGAGTTATCTTTGGTATTACTAATCAACTGGTTTATGATTACCAATCCCGGGTAAATACCTTTGTTCATGTAAATCATCAAAATAGTAATCCCAGATACGCTGTACTACTCTGCTTGAATGGTTGTGGAATTCTATATAGCTGGCTGAAAAACAAAATTCTATCTCTTAATTCAGACACTATTACCTACCAGCAGATGGATGCCCTTTCTGCCCAGGCCCCGCCTGGTGCAACAGGTTTACTGGTCTTTCCCTTTGGTAATGGTTCAGAAAGAACTCTGGAAAATCGGAATATCGGGGCTACTTTTCAGCAATTGGATTTTAACATTCATGAACTAAAACATCTTCTAAGGGCTTCCCAGGAAGGCATTATCTTTGCCTTAAATTATGGTTTTGAAATTATGAAAAATATAGGTCTTAATATATCCACCATTAAAGCTGGTAGGGTAAATCAATTCTCCAGCACTCTTTTTCAAAAGATGTTCTCTACCGTAACGGGAACCCAGCTGGAATTATTCAACACCGATGGCTCTGAAGGTGCTGCCCGGGGGGCCGGAGTGGGAGCCAAAATATATCAGACCTTTGAGGAAGCCTTTGTAGGGCTGAAAAGAGAAAGCATTGTCTACCCCGACCCAAAACTACAGAAAGTTTATCAAGAAATCTATCATCACTGGCTCTCAATCTTAAAAAACAAACTGCAGCAGAACTAACATATTAGTTCTTATTCTATTAGTTCTATCTCTGTGTTATAATAAAATAGAAGCTGAAATAATTTAGAACTATAAAA
>JAGPKD010000029.1 GCA_018054125.1 Candidatus Oleihabitans oleiphilus
ATTCTTGCTTTATATTCCCCTCTTGTTTTTTAATAATACTGGGTTGAAAATGATAAAAGTCAAAACAGTGCTTCTGTCCGGCATAGTATTCTTTCGCTAATTGAAAAATTATCTCCTTATTCCAGAGCGAAAAAATCTGATCTGCGTAATCAGACTTTTTCCGTATCCAATCAATCATTTTGGGCAATCCGCCACCATCTGAGAGATGTTGCTTTACAAAATCAGAAATCAAAGGAGGGTTATCTTTTAACTCTCTCGCTGATTGTAACTGATATTCTTTACTCTTCCATAAATAAAATAAAATAATAGCTGCGCATAACTCCCAGTCATCATTAAATCCACCAGCCATCTTGAAATTCATAAGAATGGTGCTATCCACTAAATCGATTTCCATTGGCGGCATTTTCATTATATTTTTAAAATAATATTGTACCGTATCTCTGATAGTCTTATGATAGGATAATTCAACATCTACCAGCACTCCATCAATATCAAAGATGATGGTGTCAATCTGAGTTAAATAGCAATAGCTATCTTCTTTTAGATAGACCTCTTTTTCCAGACTATATTTGGAAAACAATTTATTTCTCCTCAACAAGATATTCAAGGGGAATTCTTCCCCTTGACAACCTCTGAAATAACTTCCGACTAGCAACTGTATTTAAACGATATACATTATAATTATACATAATACAATATATCATTTTGTCATTACCAGGAGCCAATTCAGTAATAAGTAACCAGTAATAAGTAATAGGCAAACTAAATACCAGATACTAACGACCAACGACTAATTTTAACGATATACGTTATACGTAATACGGTATACGATTTTGTCATTGCGAGGAGCAAAGCGACGAAGCAATCTCATCCACTTATACCCGCATCTTTTATCTGAAAACAGTTAACTGAAAACTGATAACTATTTATCACCCTCACCTTCTTACTATTTTCTTATCCGCAGGGCATGGGCATGGGCAGATAATCCCTCTAAATCAGCAAAACGGGCAATGTTATCCAGATCTTCCTGCAATTTGTCTCTGCTACAATAGATAACACTGCTTCTTTTTAAAAAATCAGAAACGGATAAAACTGAAAAATACTTAGCACTTCCCCCGGTCGGTAAAATATGATTTGGTCCCGCCCAGTAATCACCTAAAGGTTCCGGCGCGTAAGGACCTAAAAAGACTGCCCCAAAATTCTTTATTTTCCCCAGATAAGACCAGGGGTCATCTATCTGTAATTCCAGATGTTCCGGGGCAAAACTGTTAATCAACTCTATAATCAAACTTTCATTTTCGGCCACAATAATCTTACCATTCTGGGTTAAGGAACTGAGTATAATTTCTTTTCGTGGAAATTGACTAATTTGTCGCTCTATTCTCTGGGCTACCTCCTGGGCTAATGGAGCTGAAGTGGTCACTAAAACAGCATAGGCCTGTTCATCATGTTCTGCCTGAGAGCAGAGATCGGCTACTATATAATCAAGATTTGCCCCCTCCTCAGCCCAGATAAGAATTTCACTGGGGCCAGCTAACATATCGATATCCACCTGGCCAAAAACCTGCTTCTTAGCCATAGTAACATAAATATTACCCGGTCCTACAATTTTATTTACCATATTGATGGTCTCAGTTCCATAAGCCAGAGCAGCAATTGCTTGCGCACCACCCACCTTGTAAACCTTGGAAATTCCCAAAAGTTGTGCCGTCACTAATAAATAGGGTGATAGTTTTCTTCTTTCTCCTGAGGGGCTAACCGCTACTATTTCCTTCACACCCGCCAGCAGGGCAGGAACGGCTCCCATTATTAAAGAGGAAGGGTATTCGGCCTTTCCACCCGGCACATAAATACCTACCTTCTCCAGGGGTTGTACCAGCTGTCCCAAAACCATCCCTCTTTCCTGATGATGAAACCATGATCTTTCCATTTGAGCTTGATGAAAACTTTTCACCCTGGTTATCGCCTGCCCGATAATCTTCACTAATTCTGGGTTGACCTGTCTTTTGGCCTCCTCAAATTCTTCCTCACTCACCATTAGTTCTTCTGGTTTAAGATTGTTACCCTCCAGCCGATGGGTTATCTCTAATAGTCCTTGATCCCCTTCTTTTCTAACCCGTTGTATTATATCCCGAACTTTACTTTCCACCTCACCAAGCAGTTCTTCAGAGGAAGTTTTTCTTAGAGCCGCGAAGACCGATTCTCTATTTTGATCATTCAAAATTAATGTTTTCATTATTTCCATCTAAAACACCTGAATTTAATTTCCCTACTTTTTAATCTTTATTTAGAAAATTATTATCTATTATCTTATCTATTTTCTTATATATCTTATCCTTTTTCTTATCCTTTTTGTTCCACCATTTCTCTTAATACCTGGACTATCTGATGAATCTGTTCGTGCTTTGTTTTATAACTAATATGGTTAGTAATCAATCTGGCACTACTGGAAGCAATCTCATCAATTACTTTCAAATTATTTTCTCGAAGGGTTTTCCCGGTAGAAACCAGGTCTATAATAACATCGGCCAATCCTACCTGGGGAGCCAGTTCAACTGAGCCAAAAAGGGTGATAATTTCGCCATAAATTCCCTTCTGAAGACAATAATTTCGACTTATATTAGGGTATTTAGTAGCTATTCTTAAGGGGATCTTTTGCTCTATACTCATCATTATTTCCTCTTTAGGACGGGAGCCGGCCAGTACTAGAAGACAATTACCCAGATGAAGGTCCAGTAATTCATAGACATCCTTCTTCTCCTCCCATAATACATCTTTACCTACTATACCGATATCTGCCACTCCCCATTCCACATAGGTGGGATTATCTTTAGGTTTAGTTATTATAAAACGGAATTTTCTGTCTTGATCGAAAAATATAAGACGTCTATCCTTTTTTAAATCATATTGCAATCCTCCAAAATAACCTGTTTTCTGCAATAACTCCATGATAGGCTGAAACAGGCGTCCACTGGGCACAGCAATGGTGAGAAAAGAACTTTTATTCATACTATTCATAGGCTACCTGCTCTTCTTTTTCTGTTTCCAAATCGTACTGGATTACCTGTGCTAAATCCTCAGATTGAACATCGATTAGATAACGTATCTTTTTACTTTTTAAATAGCGCTTAATTACTTCTGGTGAGCGTTCCTTACTTAATTCTATCTCCACCTGCTTATTTTCATTTCTTAACTTTTGAGCTAAGCGATAAGCGAGTGCCAACAGGTCTTCTCGGTAACGAATAAAATATCTGTTACTAACTAAGGCTTTTTGTTCTGTTTTCTGTTTAAAAGCTAAAATCGGTAACAATTTTTCTAGATCAATCGCTACACCGGTAGAGGGAAGGTCTCTCCCGAATTTCCGACATAAAAAGTCATAGCGACCACCCCCACAAATTGCTGAACCGGAATATTGAGTATAACCCTCAAAGACAATGCCACTATAATAATCAAAATTTCTGATAATCCCCAGATCAACAAGTATAAACTCGCTAAGTCCGAATATTTTGAGATAATCATAAACTTCCTTAATTTCCTCTAAAGCCTGATTGACAGAGGAATTACTCTGACCAAAAATTTTTTTGACCTCCTGAATAATAGACTCATCTCCACGCCAATGAGGGAGACGTAAGATAACTTCCTGTTCCCTTTTAGCTAAATCATAGTGAAATAGCAACCTCTCTAATTGCACAAAATCTTTATTCATAATGGTAGCCCGCAAGGTCCTTTTTTGTTCCGGGAGGAGGGGCAATTGTTCCAGAACTGAATTAAAAAAACTGGCACTACCTATATCAAGATAAAAATTCTCCAGACCAGCATGCTGTAAAGCCTGAATGGCCACTGCAATAACTTCAGCATCAGCCAATCTATTATTCAAGCCAATTAGCTCAATACCAGCCTGATGAAATTCCTGTTGATCTTCAGTCTGATTACTAACTCTTCTAAAAACGTTATTAAGATAATAAAATTTATAAATACTTTCCCCACTACTGGCCAGTCTGGTAGCGGTCAGGCGAGCAATGGGAGTAGTCATATCGGGGCGTAACACCATAATTTCTCCCTCACTATTCAACAATTTAAACACCTGGCTTTTCAACTCAGGACCAATGCCTGGAACCAAGGAATCAAAATATTCTAAAGTAGGTGTATCAATTTCCTGGTAACCCCAGCTTTCAAATACCTTCCTTATCCTCTCTTCGCAAAATCTTCTCTGTTCTACCTCTTCCGGTAAAATCCCTTGAAATCCTTTTATAATATTCATTATGATAACCTTTACTTTCTTATTCTATTTATTATCCTAAATTAGTAAGAAATATTTTTAGTTCATTCATTTAATTATTTATCTAATTAAATCGTTAATAATGTAATTAGATAATTTATACCACTTTATTTTCTTAAGGTCAATAATAACTGAAAATATTTTAACTATTTTTTAAAAACTGAAGAAAAAAATCCAGTAGATAAGGGAAACAAACATCGGTTTTTGGATAAATAAATTTTTTGCTGCAAAATGTTGATGACTATTATCTTAACATAATTCCGGCAGCAAATCGACCGGTATGTGGCTGTTCTTTTCGGTTAGAAAAAAATAGATCAGAATGACAGTAAGTACATAGGCAAGCGGTTTCAATATTCTCTTGGGGTATACCACATCTTAACAACTGTATTTGGTTTGCCTGCCATAAATCAAGGAAAGCCTTTTCTCCAGTAGATGGAGAAATAATGAGATTCTCCTCTTCGGGGAAAGACTCCCTTACTCTGACCAATACCTCTCTGCCCACCTGATAGCAACAGGGACCAATAGCAGGGCCAATAGCACAGACAATATCCTGAACTTGAGAGCCATAATGAGATTGCATCAGTTGCACTGTTTTTTGACAAATTAAGCCGACTGTCCCCCTCCAGCCCGCATGAACCAGAGCTATCACCTTCCTCTTACGGTCAAAAAGTAACACCGGGACACAATCAGCAATAAAAATGAGCAAACAAATATCTCGGCAAGTAGTTACCAGGGCATCACTGTCTGGAAAAACTTGGGCGGAAAAAGAGATACCATTGTTCCTTACTCTATGTTCTATTAAAGAAACATTGGTGCCATGTCTCTGGTCAGCAAAAACAAAATGGTGCTCTGCTAAGCCTAAAGACTGAGCTAATTTAATGCGGTTTTTATGAACATCTTCCTGTCTATCCCCAACATGAGCAGCTAAATTAAAAGTATGAAAGGGTTTTTCACTGTAACCACCATGGCGAGTGGTAATAAAATGAAGAAGTTCCTGGTACTGAGTTAAACCAGGAAAGCAAAGAAGTGGTAAATTATCTGGGCCAACCTGGGTAAATAATATATCAGAAAAGACATGTGATTGACTGTTATAGTTAGATTCAATCATGGCAAAATGGTTAGTTATTTTATATATTTTCCTGCTTTACACCATAAACATATTTAGTTAGCCAATTTTGAAGGGGAGACCAATCTTTATAAATATTATAAACCAGCTTTAGTAAATCCCTGCTGTAGAGTTCAGGAGGAATGGGCATCTCCCTACTAGCCAAAAGCCCATTAAAACGGATTAAATCTGCTCTTTTACTATCAGTAATATGGTATCCCTCAGGAATAGTTTTATAGTAAGCTTTGCTTAGTTGATAATCTTTATTTTCCTCGATTTTAGCAATAATCTGCACTAATTCTTCGCCGCTTTCCGGGTTGGCAACCGCCTCCCGAAAAGAGTTTAATGCCTTCCTGGAAAAATTCCTGCTTCCCGCCGCTAGATATAGTTGCTCTGGTCTTAATTCAAAATAATAACCTGAAGGCTCTTCCCCCTTTCTAATCCCCTGCCAAAAACAGATAGCCAAGAATGTTTTATAAGGTTCTTGGTTAGTTGTATATCTAACATCATGGTAAATTCGACTTATAGAACGATTGACTCTGGGATCAGCCTGAATCCCCGGTGAAATTTTCTGAAGCATAGGACCCATTTCTACTACAAATTTTCTAGCTGGTTGTAATACTTTCTTTTCATAATCTTTTTTACGAGCTAAAAACCAATCACGATTATTATTATCTCTCAAATTTTTTAAAAAAAAGACTGTTTCTGCCGAAAACCCTTCAAAGTGACTATTGTCTTGCCTGGGCATCTTTGCCTACCTCCCGCCTGTTTGATAACTCTACCTTTACTCTAACTAGTGGATTGAGCAGAACCTTGTAATCCTATTTCTTGCGCCACTTCTTGCATACCTCGAATGGTATCAGCAATTAATTCAGAAAGCTCTACCCCAAGCATTTCTGCGCCTTGTAGTATGATATCACGATTAACTCCTGCTGCAAAACGCTTATCTTTCCATTTCTTTTTAACCGATTTAACTTCCACATCCATCACACTCTTAGAAGGTCTTACTAAAGCAGTGGTTACTACCAAACCGGTCAACTCATCAATAGCAAAAAGTGTTTTTTCTAAATTTGTTTCTGGTTTTACCTCAGAACAAATCCCCCAACCGTGACTTACTACTGCCCGAATATAATCTTCTGGCCAGCCTTTTTCCTGAAGTATTTCCCTGCTCTTCTGGCAATGCTCCTGGGGATACCTTTCATAATCCAGATCATGAACCAGACCAATAATCCCCCACATTTGTTCATCTTCCCCCAATTTTCTAGCTATATAACGCATCACCCCTTCCACAGCAAGGGCATGTTTTATCAAACTATCATCATGATTATATTCTTTTAATAATTGCAAGGCTTCTGCTCTGGTGGGAATATACTTATCCATGTAAATCCTCCTTAGGTATAAGGTATCATCAATTTTTCCATTCATTATAACACTATGCCCTTAATAATTACAAGGAAAAGAAAAACTCTGGTAAGTCCAGAGTATTAAGAGATAAGATTTCACCAAGGTAAATTTTAGATAAAGTTAGATAAAGCGACTGCCCGGATTCTCAAGAGGGGCTCCTCTTTGGCAGAGAGGACATTCTTCGGGAGAATAGGTCTTAATATTCATTGGTAAGGCACTGTAGAGGGGTAAAGGTAATGAATATTCTTTACTTCTTCGGTCAACAATACAAGCCACTCCTATAATCTCTGCTCCTTTTTCTTCCACCAACTCCCTCACTTCCATGGTCGATTTACCGGTGGTAACAACATCCTCTGTAATCAGCACCTTCTCACCAGGTTTAATAACAAATCCTCTTCTTAATTGCATAATCCCCTCTTTACGTTCAGCAAACATGGCCTTCTTATTTAATTGTCTGCCCAATTCATAGGCTACAATGATACCTCCCAAGGCTGGTCCCACTACAATATCTATCTCCAGATGTCGAACTTTATCAGCAATTAATTTTATTACCTGGGTAGCATAAGAAGGGTACTGCAATATTCGAGCACATTGAATATAACCGTCGCTGTGCATACCGGAAGAAAGTAAAAAATGTCCGCCTAATATTGCCTCTGTTTTTTTTAGTATTTCCCAGACCTCTCTTTCTTCCCTGCTCAATGCTGTAACATTTTTTAATAATAAATTCTCCATACTATATTCCCTCTTATTTTATAATACCACGAATCTCCTCTAAGGAATGGATGCCTTCTTTTCTTAAATAATCGTCCATCTCCTCAATAATCTGCAAACAGGCAGCAGGATTCATAAAATTAGCAGTGCCAACTTGAATGCAGGTTGCCCCTACCATAATAAATTCCAGGGCATCCCTGCCATTACAGATACCACCCACGCCCATAACTGGAATGCTTACCTTCTGGCATACTTCATGTACCATACGGAGGGCAATGGGTTTAATAGCTGGACCAGAAAGTCCGGCATATACATTATCAAAGACCGGTTTTCTCTGGTCAAGATCAACAGCCATGGCCTTAAAGGTATTGATTAAGGATAATCCATCGGCACCTTCTTCCTCGCAACTTTGAGCAACCTTAACTAGATCATCAGCATTGGGAGACAACTTGACCATTAAAGGTAATTTGGTGGCCTTCCTTACCTCTCGAACTAATTCTCTGGCAGTTTGGGAAGTCATGCCAAAAAGTAATCCCCCTTCTTGGACATTGGGACAGGAGATATTCAACTCAATAAGATCAACCTTTTCAGGGATTAAGGAAACAATCTTAATATATTCCTCAATTGTCGCGCCACTGACATTGACTATAATCCTAACCTTTAAATCTCTCAAAATGGGTAATTCTTGCTTAAGATATGATTTTATACCTATATTTTCCAGCCCGATACTATTCATTATTCCGGAGGCAGTCTCCCAGATTCTAATACCCTTATTGCCAGCTTTAGGTTCTAAAGTTAATCCTTTGCTGCATATTCCTCCCAATTGAGAAAGGTCAAAATGTTGTTGATAACCAGTACCAAAGGTTCCGGAGGCAGCAACTACTGGATTTTTAAAAAGTAGTGGACCAAATTTGACTTGCAGATTATTATGCAAAAAAGATTTCCTCCCCTCGAAATACAGGTCCGTCCTGACAGGTTAATTTATTCCCCTTACTGGTCTGACAGGTACAGGATAAACAGGCGCCCAGACCACAGCCCATTCTGCGTTCTAAAGAAATAAAAATTTGAGTTTTTTGCTCTTTCTTCTGTTTCACAATGGCCTTCATCATCTCTTCCGGGCCACAAGCAAAGACATAGTCGTATAGATTGACATTTACTTTCTGGGAAATCAGTTCTCCAATATCGATTATTAATTTATGCGCCACTTTTTCAAAACAATCTGTCAAAACCGCTTTTTCTTTAAAACCTAAATAAATATCAACCAACTCTACCTTATTATCATCCTTTAATTCTCTGGCTGCCAGATAAAGGGGAGCCAGACCCATACCTCCCCCAATCAAGGCTACCTTACCTTTTACTGGAGGAAATCCCTTACCATAGGGACCAAAAATCTGAATAGTATCTTCTTTTTTTAATTTACTCAATAACCTGGTACCCTCGCCAATTACCTGGTAAATAAAACTTATAGATTGGCTATCCAGGTCAAAAATGCTGAAAGGTCGTGAAAGCACAGGGTGGTAACCATTCCAACCTCTGAGCATATAAAATTGCCCCCGGGAGCCTTCAAAATCTCCCTCAATTTTTAGATGGTAAATATTATTAGCTATCTTTCGATTAAAGATTATCTTTGCCATTTAAAAATATCTTCTTTCATCATTTGCACCTTTTCTCTGGCACACTCGGCAAAATGGTGGTCTTCTTTAATACCTTTATGGGCACCAATAATATCCCGGGAAGAATTTATTACAAAGCGTCTCTTCCCTTTAAGCAATGGACTAAGATCAATTGATTTCCCCCCTTGAATGCCATAACCAGGAATTAGGAAAAAAGCATGAGGGCAGGCTTGCCATATCCTAATCATATCTTCCGGAAAAGTGAGACCGGCAACTCCTCCTATAAGACTGAGACCACTGGCACCAATAAAGGGCTTGCACCATTCATTTACTTTTTGGGCTACCTTCATATAAAGAGGTTCCTCCTCTATCTTTAATTCTTGAAAATCTCGGGAACTCTCATTAGAGGTATGAATCAGAACAAAGATACCCTTTTCTCCTGTTTCCAGATATTTGAAATAGGGACTAATACTATCTTTCCCTAAATAGGGATTCATAGTGACCAAATCTACCTCAAAATCACCGGTAAAATGGGCTTTGGCATAAAATTCTGCTGTAATTTGAATATCACCTCTTTTTACATCACCAATAACAATTTTCTTACTATCACGAATATATTGAACAGTACGACTATAAGCCTGTAATCCTTCAATCCCCAAGGCTTCATAGCAGGCGATCTGCAATTTATAACAGGCTACCAGGTCTTTGGTAGCCTCCACAAGATGACGATTATATTTGAATATCTTATCCTCCAGACTCATTGAAGCTTCTTTCAGATACTCTGGTAATAAGGAAAACCTGAAATCCAGTCCCACACACACTGGACTTCTTAAAGCCTCTTCATACAATTTATCTATAATCATCTTTTTAATATTCCTTACTTAAAAAGATATCGAATTGCCTCACCAAAATCTAAACAAAAAAGTATCGATGACTTACATAAAAATATAAAGAAAATTATCTTTATTATAGATTAATTCACTCTATATTGAAAGAAATATTTTTTCTCATAGAGGGGGAAGTTCGGAGATGTTAACCAAGTAAGATCCAAGTATAAGGTTCTAAGGGGTTAGGTCTCAACATTTGCCATTTCTTTCTTCTTTAGTACTGACTCAACCATTTGCTAATTCTTTATGCAAGGGAACAACACAACCAATTTCTTCATTAGCGGTCTGTTTCTTCAATATAACATGACTGCCACGCTGACGGGCTCGCTGAAAGCTAAGTCTTTCCAATCTTTGTATTGCTTCTTCTCCAGAGATTCTTTTCAACTTAGACATTAACAACTACCTCAAAGGTAGTCAGCAGTGGTCTTGAAATCTCTTCCAAAGGGAACTCTTCAAGATATAATTCAGTAGCTTCCTTAAGATTTGCGATTGCTTCCTCGATAGCATATCCCTGACTTACAGTGCCAACTTCTGGACACTCTGCAACATAAATATCATCTTCTTTATGAAGAACTGCGGTAAAGATTTTTACAGACATTTTACACCCCCTGTTTTTGTCTTATTATAACTTTTCTTTGTGAATATAAAAATACCTTTTTGTCCTCAATTTAGGCTAACAGCCTGTGCTCGCGACGTCTTTCAGCCTTAAGGTTTGGTCAGGTCCAGGCGAGCCAGGTCTTTCCGTTTTTGGGCTTGGGGAGGTGTGTATCTAAAAAATTGATTCTTTAATTTTCTGTTTTGCGCTCAATGGCAAATAAAAGTTCTGCCTTAGCTGCTATTTGGCCGTCTACAGTAGCAGTGCCTTTACCCAGACCAAAGGGTCCTTTTCTTTTTATTATTTCTACTTCTAATTTTAAGCAATCCCCCGGAATTACTTTCCTTTTAAATGTCGCCTTGTTTATGCCAGCAAAATAAACTAATTTCCCTTTATTTTCTTCCTGGGTTAAAATAGCTACTGCACCTACCTGAGCCATAGCTTCAATTATCAATACTCCCGGCATCATCATTTCTTGGGGAAAATGTCCCTGAAAAAAAGGTTCATTTACCGTTACATTTTTATAGCCAATAGCCTTTTCTTCTGGAATTAGTTCAGCAATACGATCCACTAATAAAAAAGGATAGCGATGGGGAATAATTTTCTGAATTTCATCACTGTTTAACAATTTAAGTTACTCCTCTTGCGGTTGCCATTTTTTAAATAAAAGGCTCACATTATGCCCTCCAAAGCCAAAAGAATTAGAAAGGGTATACTTTAATTCTTTTTCTCTTCCTTTTTGAGGCACATAATCGAGGTCGCATTCCGGGTCTGGATGTTCCAAACCAATAGTGGGGGGAATAAAACTATCCAGTATGGCCTTGATACAGACAATGGCCTCTACGGCACCGGAAGCTCCCAACAGGTGACCAATCATCGATTTAGTAGAACTAATCGGAATGGAATAGGCAAGGTCCTTAAAAATCTTTTTGATGGCTTTCGTTTCACAAAGATCATTGTAGGGGGTACTGGTACCATGGGCATTAATATACGATACCTCCCCAGGAGTAATTCCTGCTTCTTCAATTGCTTTATGCATGGCTTCTGCTCCTCCTTCCCCTTCTGGTTCGGGAGCAGTAATGTGGTAGGCATCGCAGGTAATTCCACAACCAACTAATTCCGAATATATTTTTGCACCTCGTTTAAGGGCATGTTCCAGAGTTTCCATAACCAAAATGCCAGCACCTTCTCCCATAACAAAACCACTTCTTTCTGCATCAAAAGGGATAGAGGCTCGTTCAGGATTATTGTTAGCACACAATGCACCCATGGAAGTAAATCCGGCTACTGCCAAAGGGGTAATAACAGCCTCTGTGCCACCACTCAAAATAACAGAAGCAAGACCTTGTTGTAAAAGACGGAAGGCATAATGTATAGCTGAGGCACCTGAAGCACAGGCACTAACTACACTTTCGCAAATTCCTTTTAATCCATATTTGATGGCTATATTGGCAGAGGCAATATTAGAAATGGCCATGGGAATAAAAAAGGGGGATACTTTTTGGGGACCCTTTTTAATCCGCTTCTCATCTTCTTTCTCAAAAGTAGAAAAACCACCAATTCCAGTCCCTAAAATAACCCCACAGTCCTCTTTAGAATGATTATTAAGGTCTAAACCAGAATCCTTTATTGCTTCATCTGTAGCTATTACTGCCAGCTGACTATAGCGGTCCATTCTTTTCGCTTCTTTAAAGTCCAATATATTTTGTATATCAATATTTTTTACCTCTGCAGCAATTTTAACTTTAAAATTAGAGGTATCAAAAGATTGGATAAAATCAATACCATTGACACCTTTTTTAATATTACCCCAGAATGTTTTTATATCGTTTCCAATCGGGGTTACCGCACCCATCCCGGTAATTACTACTCTATGTGTCATATTTTACACCACCTTTAAATCTCCATACCGCCATCAACTCGAAAGACCTGGCCGGTAATATAATTTGCTTCATCGGAAATTAAAAAATGTACCAGATGAGCAATCTCCTCTGGTAATCCTAATCTACCCATCGGTATCCGTGATAAAATTTTCTCTTTTTGTTCTTCAGTAAGACGATCGGTCATATCTGTTTTAATAAAACCAGGAGCAATGGCATTAACAGTAATGTTTCTGGTGGCCAATTCTTTAGCTACTGACTTGGTAAAGCCAATGATACCAGCCTTGGAGGCAGCATAATTCGCTTGCCCAATATTTCCGCCAATTCCCACTACAGATGAGATATTGACCATTCTACCATATTTAGCTTTCATCATTATTTTACTGGCATATTTACTACAATAAAAGGTCCCCAGAAGATTGATAGCTATCACCTCATTAAATTCTTCCTCTTTCATTCTTACTAACAGGTTATCTCTGTTAATACCGGCATTATTCACTAAAATGTCTAAACGTTTAAAATTTTCTAGAGAACTTTGAATTATTCTTTGCGCCTCAGCAGGGCAACTGACATCCCCCTGCACCAGGATGCATTTACTACCTAAAGTTGCTATCTCTTGAGCCAAATCCAGAGCTGCTTTTTCATCTTTTTGGTAATTAAGAATTAAGTTAATTCCTGAAGAGGCCAGTCTTAAGGAAATAGCCCTACCAATACCTCTGGTTGCTCCAGTTATCACTGCTGTTTTACCTTCTAAATTTGCTGACATTTACAACTCTCCAGTATCTGTAGGGTATTATTCAGGGAGGAGATGTCTTCCACATTACAGATAATCAAATTCTTATCAATTTTCTTTAAAAAGCCGCTCAATACTTTACCAGGACCAATTTCAATAAAAGTATCTACACCATCTTGAATCATTTTCAACATGCATTTTGTCCAGAGCAGGGGATACATTACCTGCTTTTGTAAAAGCTCCTTAATCTGCTCTCTTTTAGCGATATAATCAGCAATAACATTACTAATTACTGGAATTTTAATATCTCCCATCCTGATTTGCGCAAGCTCCTTACCCAGGCGTTCTGATGC
>JAGPKD010000030.1 GCA_018054125.1 Candidatus Oleihabitans oleiphilus
GTCGGTTTCGCGTGTTCCAGGAGCTCCACCTCTCACCTCTACTCCCGTAACCGCTCCCTCTTCACAAATGACTACCGTACAACCAGTAGCAGCCTTTAAATCCTGACTATGTCCTACCTTTATTCCAGGAACATCAATAATAGCATCTTCTAAGGCTTTATCTTCAGGAATATTTTTCATATCTTATCACCATTAGGAAATAAAGTTTATAAAATTTCAAAAAGACAATTATCCAATCTCCTCATTAAGAAATAATACAGTTGTTAAGGCATAAATTTTTACTGTTTCCATTAACTCTTTTATTTCTACATATTCATTAGCCTGATGTGGTATTAGCCTATTACCAGCTCCAATGGTAACAATGGGTATATTCTTCCAGGATTTAAGAAAGGTACCATCTGTGGCACCAGGAACTCCGTTATAGATGGGTTCCTTTTTAGTGACATATTTAAATGCCTTAGCGGTAGCTTTTACTATTAACTCATCAAGAGATGTTTCTGTCCAGGGGCGTTCTTCAATCACACTCATTTCTGCCTTGAAATGAGTATCTTTTAAGGAAAGTTTTTTAAAGATATCCAAAATCTTCTTCTTCAAAATATCGTGTTCTTGACCGGGAATGGTTCTAATATCTAAAGCGGTCATACATTCTCTGGGAATTACGTTAATTTGGGCCTCTCCTTGTACCGGTGCTCTTAATATGGTTGGGGTTATACTTGGATACCCCAGATAATTGTGTTTACCCCATTTTTTTATTTCTTCCTGTTGTAAATTCTCCAATTCAACCAATATTCTGGCCATACCCCAATTAGGATTTATACCTGCTTCTGGTATAGCCCCATGAGCCATTTTACCTTTGACAGTAATCATAGCTCTTATGGCCCCCTTTTGGGCAATACAAATATTATTTTCTTCCGGTTCACAAATGATTGCTGCATCAACTTCATCAGCCCAACCTTGTTTTATAAAATGCTTTATACCGAGCATCATACCTTCTTCATCCACTGGAATGCATAATATTATCTCCCCTTTAAAATCTGTTTTTGAATCTAAAATAGCTTTAATGGCGTAAACCATTGCTGCTAAATTACCTTTAGTATCACAGGCTCCTCTCCCATAAATTTTTCCCTCTTTAATTATGGCGGCAAAAGGCGGATATTTCCAATCTGCCCAATCACCTTCGGTAACTACATCAGTATGGGCTTCTAATAATAATGTTTTCCCTTTTTGATTTCCCTTTAACACAGCAATGACATTTGTTCTTCCTGGGATAACTTCTTCTATAAATACTTTCCACCCCATATTCTTCAGTCTTTCTGCCACAAAATGAGCTACCTCTTCTTCGTTAGACCCTTCTTTATCTGGATTATAAACACTCCTTATCCTAATTAAATCCTGAGTAAATTTAACTAATCCTTCTTTATCTATTTCCTTTAAGATATTTTCATATTTAGATATACACACTCGGAGTTATCTTTTCTCCTTTTTATTTTTTCTACCCCCTCTTCTTCTGTTTTAATCAGAAGGCAAAAGTTAAGGGGGTAGGATATTTTAAGAACATGTTACTAATTTATTAATCTAAATTTGTTTTTAAACTATTTAGTAGCTGCCAGAAACTTTTTCTCTCCATTTTCTAAAACAAAGAGAAAGGCACCTTTCCCGGTAGGTACACCATCGGTCATATCCCAGGTCAATTGGATTCCCTTAAATCCCTTAACATTACGACAATAGTCTCTTATTTTTATCCGTTCTTCGGCTAATTTACTGGGATCACCGGTTATTTCAGTGTTTTCAATCGCCTCTTTAATCATATAGACGCTATCATAATAATTAGTAGAAAGAGAGGCGGGCTCTATCCCGTTATGATCTTTTTTATATGCTTCCCTAAAAGCCTGCCAACGAGGATCATCTAAATCCAGGTTAATATAATTGTAAATAGAAATCCCATCTAAACTCTTACCGCCGGTAGTATACAACGCCGTATCATCAGCACTACTAAACACTAATATTTTTGATTTATCTTCCCAGCCTTTTTTCTCCAATTCTATAATTATTTTTGCCGCCTTTTCAGGACTACAGGTTAGCACAATACCATCTGGATTTTGAGCCAAGGCCTTTAATACTAACGGTTCAAACATAACCGCATCAGTAGGGACATCAACATCCTTTAACATCTTTACTCCTACTGATTCTATCCCTATAGCATGCGCCTTGGCCATCGGGGGCCAGGCAGCCCAGTTTTCTACAAATTGGACTACAGTCTTCATATCCGGATGTAATTCTGCCCAGGCTGCAGTAATGGGCGGAAGTTTCTCTTCAGTCGATGGATACCAAGAAAGGGTCCAGGGGAAATACTCCACAGTATATTCATAACTGGTAGAAGAAGGCATACAAAATAATCCAGCCTTTACCGCTATGGGCACAGCGGCCATAATACAGGCTTCCGGTACCGGACCCATCACTACCAGTGCCCAATCTACCACTTTAGCCATCTCTTCCATGGCTTTATCCTTGCTGACCCCGGTATCAATAATATCAATTTTAATTGGTTTCCCTCTCACCCCTCCAGCCGCATTGATTTCTTCGGCAGCTCGATTGGCACTCCAGGACATATATTCTCCAATACTGGCTATTGGACCAGTTACACAGTTTAAAAACGGGATCTTCCATTCATCAACTACCACTTCCTGCCCCCAGATATTAAAACTAAAAATAAGTATCATCCCTATAACTATTAAGGGAAGACTGAATGATCGAAAAAATTTATTCTTCATCTTATTTATCCTCCTTAAAATTTTGAACTTCGAAAAATTACCTGAATATCGAAATTTTTGGAAATTACCAGCTATAAATTAGTTTTTAATTCACCCCCTTTCTTCTTTATCCCCAATTCCTCTCTCTTTCTGTACCCTTACTCAATTTCATTAGGTTTGGAGAAATTGCTTGATTTTGTTTATGTGAACTATTATTTATTACCAAAAAAATTTTTTGGTTTCATACTCCATAACATTTTTCTACTTATTAAACCCTCGGGACGTATTAAGATAATTATTACCAGCAAAGCTCCGTAGATAACTTGGCGCCAGGAAGCAATTGCACTAGGTAAAAGTAGTGGAATTCCTTGTAAAATAAAGGCAGAGAGAATAACTCCCCACATAGTAGTATATCCGCCCACAAATAGGATACACATTAAATAACCAATCATACTAAAGGTAAAAAATTCGGGTGAAAGACTATTGACTAAAAAAGCATCTAAAATACCAGCCATGCCAGCTATGGCGCAGGCTATGATTTGAAAAAACATCCCTAACTTTTTTATATCAACTCCCAAACTAACAGCTACCTCTCTATCTACAAAAACTACCGATGCAGCTCTTCCCAATCGTGAGTGATCGATATTATAAATTAAAAATCCCACTATTAATAGTAAGATATATATCATAGGTAATAAATATTTTACGGTAGGGATATGAAAAAAACCTATGGTGCCTCCTAAAAGTTCCCAATTTTCAATAATGGTTTTTACAATAAAAACAGAGGTTAACCCCACAATTACTACTGTAAAACAGGGAGCTTTGCCAATGGCCTGGGAAAAAACAAAGGCAATAATTGCACCTATAGATATCCCAACCAATAAGAGTAAAATAAAAGGCCAACCCCATTCCCGGGCAGCAAAACCACCAAAATAGGCAGTTACTGCCATACAGGCCACTATCAGAAAGTGAAGTTGACCTACTCTATATGGTAAATAAAGTGCCCATCCCATTAAAATATAAATAGCAGTAAATCCTAAAAAATAATATAAAACTTCGGACAATATTCCTCCTCCTTAAATTTAAATAAGGACAGATATATTCCAAGACCAGACCCAGTTTCTTTGTTTCTTCATATCTTGGAACCAAATAACCCCTGAGGCTTAATCAGCACAATTACTAACATCACCACAAAAGCAATGGCATTTGACCATGAACCAGAGATATAACCCATCGCCATAGCTTCTAATATTCCCAAAATTAATCCGCAAAATAAACCACCTTTTAAATTGCCTAAGCCAGCTACTATAGACACCGCCAACATTTTAAGAGCAACAAATTCACCTAACCAGGGAGAAGCAGAGCCTATAAGCATAGAGAACAGTATGGCAGTAATACCACCTAAAATACCAACTATAAAATAGCTAAAAATACTGGTCTTAATAATGGGAATGCCTACCAAACAAGCAGCATAACGGTTTTCAGCAATTGCTCTAAAAAATCTACCCTGATTGGTACGATATAATAGATAAAAAAATATTAATACCGCTATAATTCCTCCCATTAAGGCATATAGCTGCCCTTTAGACACCGTAATTAAACCAAAACTTAGCAAATTTCCTCCTATCCACTCAGGAGGGAAAGCCACTGGAAAACCATAATTAATGGAATGGGACATTACATCCATAATTATCATCGCCATACCCATTGAGGCAATAAAAGAAGCATTGATATCTACACCCTGAGTGCTGGTAATCTTGCGGAAAATAGGTTCACTCAAAATGCTTAAGATTATCGAAACGGTAATACCAGTTAGAATAACTAAAAATTTATTATCGGTTAATTGCAAAACTCCCCAACAAGTATACATAGAAATGACCACAATTTGAGGATAGGCAAATTGGATAATCTTAGCCACTAAAAGCATTAAATTAAAACCAGTAACCAGTAAAACATAAATACTTCCTAAAGCTATACCACTTATTAATTGGGCTATGAATATTTCCATAAATACTTAAATCCCTCTCTCAAATAAATCACTAAGTAAAAGCAGGCTATTATTAACTACCACCAAGATAAGCCTGGCGTATTTGGGGGTCATCGATTAGTTTACTAGAAAATCCGGTAATAGCTACCTCACCAGTTTTCATCACATAACAACGATGACTAGATTCTAAAGCTTTTTTAGCATTTTGTTCAGCTAAGAGAATAGAATAACCTTCTCTATTTAATTCCCCCAGGATATCAAAAATCTCAGTTACCGTTTTAGGGGCTAACCCTAAAGATGGTTCATCTACCAAAATTAATTTAGGTTTAGACATTAAAGCCCGTCCCATAGATAGCATTTGTTGTTCCCCACCACTTAGGGTCCCGGCTATTTGGCCACTTCGCTCCTTTAAAATAGGAAAATAAGTAAATACTCTTTGCAAATTTTCCTCAAAACCAGAAGGATTATGATAAGCTCCTAATTGTAAATTTTCTAATACAGTCATAGAAGAAAAGATTATATGTCCTTCTGGAATAAGGCATAGACCTAAGCTTACAATCTTATCAGTAGCTTTACGGGAAATTTCCTCCCCTAAAAAAAGGATATTACCTTCTTCGGCTTTCTCTATGCCGAGAATTGCTTTTAACAAAGATGTCTTCCCTGCGCCATTAGCCCCAATTAAGGACACACATTCTCCCTCACTCACTTCCAGATTAACCTTTTTTACCGCTTTTATGGGTCCATAAGTTACCGAAAGATGTTCAATTTTCAAAATATTATTTTTTTTCTTCACCAAGATAGGCCTCCAAGACTCTCGGATCCTTTTGTATCTGCTGGGGATTACCTTCACTAATCTTTATACCAAAATCAAGAACGGTAATCCAATCAGATATTTCAGTTATTACGCTCACATCATGGCTCACTACAATAACGGTTATCCCCATATCCCTAATTTGTCTTATAATATTTACCACTTTTTTAGATTCTTCCACGCCCATTCCCGAGGTGGGTTCATCAAGCAGCAGTAGTTTTGGCTTTGCTATCAAAGCACGGGCTATCTGAACTAATTGACGTTCTACCCAAACTAGTTCATTAGTCCAGCGTTCGGCAAAATCTAATATTCCTATAAATTTTAAAACCTGTAAAGCTTGTTCTTTAATCTCTTTCTCCTGGCGATAAAATTCTTTGGGTTTCAAAAAAAAGGATTTTATAGGATCAAGATTGGGGAAATTATATCTACCTGACATTACATTATCTAAAACTGTCATATTGGGGACTAGTTTTCCTGCTTGAAAAGTTCGACTAATCCCCCTTTTATTAATTTCTTCGGCAGGAAGATTATTTATCTCCACTGAATCTAAAAATATTTTCCCTTCAGTCGGGGGATATAATCCAGAAACTACATTAAAAAAGGTAGACTTGCCTGCTCCATTAGGACCAATTAGACCGTGAATCGTATTCTTTTGAATACTTATGTTTATATCTTTTAAAGCCTGTACTCCTCCAAAATATTTACATAATCCTTCTGTTACTAGTATTGAATTATTTTCATCCACCCTGACAAAATGCTCCTAATTATCTAAAAATGATTATCATTCTATCTCTTCCTTTTCCCCTGAAGGGAGAGGAAGAGGGTGTTAAAATATTATTATTCCTTAAATTAAAGTTAAGAATTTTTTATATTTCTTAGAGTAGTGTTCTTAAACCAAGTTTTAAATTCCAATTTTAACGTAGTTGAAGTTTCTAACTAAATTATATCATTAACTCACTCTTTTTTGTTAATAATATTCGTTACCCCAGAACTTTTATTCTTTTTTACCTTTTAAAACTATTGGAAGTAGATAATGAGCTATAAGCCCGCATAAAAACCCAAAAAACATATTAGTAACCAGGGCAACTGTAATCGTTATGAACATGGGGATAATGTCTTTACCCGGCCGGATATCCTTGACAAATTTGGTAAGCTCTATCCCTACCATAAGCATCATCGCTCCAATGATTGCTTGAGGAAAGACAGCAAAAAGGCTAGCAATGGAGGCAGAAAGGAACAATCCCATAGCAATTTCTATCAATCCCTCTATTAGGTTAGTCCCACCAGTGCGTGCTCCAAAATAATACTGTCCAGCTAATCCCCCTGCCCCGTGACAGGTGGGCATTCCACCAAAAAAAGGAAGGATTACATTCATAATTCCCTGGTTCCAGGCCAGCTGTTTTACCGTTACCTTTTTCCCCGGCCAATAGGTTTCAATAAGTGAAGAGGTGGCAAGGGTGGCATTGGTAACCGTTAAGGGAACCTGAGCAAAGCCAGCCAGTAACAACGTCTGCCACACTTCTTTTAAAGAAAAACTGGTAAGAGGGGGAAAGCTAAGTCCGGGAGAACTAACCTGATTGAACTGTCCTTTGACGAACATAATAATAATACCTATAGCTACCAGAACCAGGGCAGCGGGGGCATAACAATTCTGCCGTAATAACAAGACAATAAGAATGGAGGTAATCCCGAGTAACCACCAGGTAGAAATCATCTTATAGGCCTCAATAGCTAAGAGTAAGCCTAAAGTAACTTGAATTCCCCGAATAACCGAGGTGGGGGTAATCTTGGCAATCCAGTCAATGATACCGGTGATAGCCAGTATAATCCAGATGATCCCCATCCCTAAGCCGGAAGCATAGACCATTGAGGGGGTCCAATGTTGAGCAATCGCTACAATAGCAATAATTTTCATGGGCTCAATAGGCATGGGAAGACGGTAGATTAAACCAGTAACAATATTACAGAGACCCATCATAACTAGAAATCCGGCCGGATTCAGTCCACAGGAGATAAGGTATCCAATGGCCAGGGGGAAGAGTGTGCCAAAGTCTCCCATAGAACCGGCCAGCTCTCTTAGGTTAAATTCAAAGGACTTAATTTTCATATCTATTGTTCTCTTCTATTAATCCTATTTAATAAATCCATCTTTTTTGTATATTGTTGATACTCATCAGAAATAAGAATAAGCTAAAACCAACAAGCACCAGAAAACTAATCCCGGAAGGAATGATCCCATTACCATTAATCGCTGTTTTTAAGATATCCACTCCATAGGTCAGAGGTAAGAGGTAGGATAGGAAGCGTAAAAATAGCGGTAATCTCTCCAGAGGGAGAAATAACCCACCAAGGAACATCATGGGAAAACGGACAAAATTGGAAAAGGTTTGCGCTTCAAATACTTCACTGGCCGATACCGAGATAAAAAGACCCAGAAAGGCGGAAGTTACCGCAATAAAAATAATACTAAGGATGGCACTCATCCAATTGATACCGGAAAGATCAATAACCAAGGAGGCAATAATCACGGGCAACAGGGCATTTAATATTCCAAAGATAATAGCACCGGAGGTTTTGGCCAGCATCAAGAGATTCAGACTAATGGGGGCCAGTAATAGCCGCTCGAAGGAACGGCTCCTCCGTTCAAAGGTAATGGTAACTGCCAGCATAGAAGTCGTCCCAAAAAGCACAGCTAAAGACATCACCCCCGGAAGAATTTCTCTGATCTCGACCGCACCTTCTGAGCGTAGAAAAAACATCAGGGTCCAGGCAAAGGGAAAGATGATTCCCCAGCTAATATTGGGTGGCTTTAGATAATAGGTCTTCATATCCTTACCTAAAATACTCCAAAAGGCAATATACTTTTTCATTTCTTCTCACCTTCCTTTTCCTTCTTCAGATGATCAATCTCTAAACCGGTAACCTTAACAAAGACCTCTTCTAAGGAAGGACGAATAATTCTTGCCTCCCTTACCAGACATTTTTCCTCAGCAAAGAATTTCATAAAGGGCATCAGATCAATCTTTTCCGGGGAGCCAATTCTGAGGTGAAAATGGTCAAGGGTATAAACATGGATACCAGGAAAGGACTTTCCAATAGCTTCCTTTAATGGTTCTACCTCGTTTTCCAGGGTAAATTCCATAATATATTCTTTTTGGGCTTCCTGCAGCAAGTCAATAGTTTTACCGATTTTAACAATTTCTCCTTCCACGATAAATCCGATGCGGTGACAGAGCCTTTCTGCCTCTTCGATATAATGGGTGGTCAAAAAAATAGTTGTCCCCTGGTGATTAAGAGTTTGAATTAATCTTCTAATCTGTCTGGCATTTTCCACATCAATACCAGTAGTCGGCTCATCCAAGAATAAAATCTGTGGCTCATGGATAATACCGGCCGCAATGGTCAGTTTTCTTTTCATCCCTTTGGAATAGGCTCTAAAGAGTTTTTTACCGGTATTAGCTAAACCGAATTGTTCTAATAATCTGCTGGCCCTCTCTTCTCTTTGCTTTTTCCCCATTCCGTAGAGAGAGGCACAAAAGACCAGATTATCAAAACCATTCATCTCCTCATACAGGTTACTTTCATCCGGGACAATACCGATAATCTGCTGCACCTTTTTGATATTTTTAATCCCATCTTCTCCAGCAATCTGGATGGTACCGGAAGACGGCCTGGCCAGGCCGGTAAGCATATTAATGGTGGTGGTCTTACCCGCTCCATTGGGGCCCAGAAATCCGAATATTTCCCCTTTTTCCAGAGAAAAATTTATTTCCTTAACTGCTTTAAAGCCATTATAATTTTTACTAAGATTTTTTACTTCCAATATATTCAAAACGGAAAGCTCCTTTTTATTCTGGTGCTATTTTGGTCTTATTCTGGTTTTCGCTATCGCAAGGATGGTCTTCTTTTTCTCCATGGCATTTTTTAATCTGTTCTTCGTCGCATTTGCCCTCTTTTGGTCTGCGTTCTGGATGTTTACATTCATTATTACTCATTTCGATTCACCCCCTTCGTGCCTGTGCTTATTACAACTACAGGGATTATCTCCTTTAGGGCAATCATAATAACAATCCTGATTTACAGGAATGACTCGGGATAACTGAATTATTTGATCTGCAGCTTCTTTTAATACTTTTTGATCTACATAATAGTGGGTATAATATCCCCTCTTCTCTCCTTTTACGATGCCAGCATCCCGTAATATTTTTAGATGCTGGGATACGGCAGATTCAGAGATATTTAAACGGGTAGCCAGTGCACCAACACAAAGGTCATGTTTTAATAGGAGATTGACCAGCTGGTAACGGGTTTCATCTGATAGGGCTTTTAAAATATTAATTAATTCTACCAATCATAAAATCTCCTTTTATTTAAGTTATTACTAAAATAGATAATAATATACTAAAATAGATTTGTCAATTTAGAGCAGGTTAACATTCAAAATTTTTATTTTGGGAGTCAGTTCTTGAAATATAAGCGGCAATAAAAGTAATAATCCAGAATTAAAAATATAATAGATTTTAGATTAGATTAAATTAGATTAGGATACAGCGGTGATACTGGGCTACTTTTACCATAACTATGCGATACTCGTCATCAGAGGCGCTGTATCCTGATATTCTTATTTTATTAGACCTTGAATTTAGGATATTACTACCCGCTCATTTATCATAAATGAGTAAGCCTCATACTCCTTATCGGTCCTAGCTTTTTTTTAAAAAGGGAGGTTCTATTATCCTTATTTATTCAGTAACTATTTTTTCTCCTCTTTTTAAAGCTTCTTTATTCAGTGCTATCATTTTTTCTGACTTTTCACCTAAGGTCTCTTCCAGAACTCTAACTATGGTTTCCATCTTAACAGTCCTACGCTTAGCAATATAGCTTCCTAGCACTACCATATTGGCAACTCTTAAATTACCCAGTTCGTTAGCTATATCATTGGCAGGCACCTTTACCACCTCTAAGTCATCCCTATTCACATCTCGAGAAATTAGTGATTTATTTAAAATAATTATACCCTCTCTTTCTACCAGTGGTTCAAACTTATCTAATGAAGCCTGATTCATAGCAATTAAGGTAATAGGGTTGGGAACTACTGGGGATGCCACTTCTTCGCTGGAAATAATAACAGTACAATTTGCTGTACCTCCCCGCATTTCAGGACCATAGGAGGGCATCCATGCCACATTCTTTCCTTCTAGCATACCAGCATGAGCTATAAGCCTTCCCATTAAAAGAATGCCTTGACCGCCAAATCCGGCAATAATTATCTCATCTAACATTTAAGATACCTCCTCTACATTTTTAAATTCAGCTAAAGGATAGTATGGTATCATTTTTTTCTCTAACCACTCATTAGCCTCTTTCGGGCTTAATCCCCAGTTAGTGGGACAGGTAGAAAGAACCTCTATCAAAGAAAATCCCTTACCATCAATCTGATACTGAAATCCCTTTTTGATTGCCTTTTTAGCTCTAATGATATAAGCAGGTTTAGTTAAGGCTACTCGAGCAATGTAAGCAGGACTATTCAAGGTAGAAAGTAATTCACACATACGAATAGGCATTCCCATGGTTTTTGGATCACGTCCATAAGGAGAAGTTTGAGTGACCTGTCCTTCCAAACTTGTTGGTGCCATCTGACCACCAGTCATACCATAAATGGCATTATTAATAAATATTACTGTGATTTTTTCACTCCTGTTAGCAGCATGCACAATTTCAGCAGTGCCAATAGAAGCGAGGTCACCATCACCTTGATAGGTGAAAACAATATTATTTGGCTTTACCCTTTTTATCCCCGTTGCCACGGCAGGGGCTCTACCATGAGCTGCCACAATCATATCACAATTAAAAAATAGATAAGCAAACACAGAACAGCCAACCGGGGCAATACCAATAGTATCTTGGGCTATATTTAATTCGTCCATTGCCTCAGCTATTAATCGGTGAATAATTCCGTGATGGCAACCAGGACAATAGGTAAAAGGTACCTCTGTTAAAGATTTAGGTCTGGCAAATACTTTCTTCATCAATTCTTTTCACCTCCATGTATTTTTCTTATTAAATTAAGATAAATTATAATCATCTTGCCGGCGTATCAGTCTTGATTTAATATTTTTTTAACTTCTTCCCATATCTCTACCGGCGAAATAACAACTCCACCAGTTCGGCCGTAAAAAAAGACTTTTGATTTACCATTGGCTGCCAATTTAACATCTTCCACCATCTGTCCCAGGCTCATTTCTGCCACCAGAATCTGTTTTACTCTATTAGCGGCATCATTAATTACTGCATATGGAAAAGGATAAAGAGTAATTGGACGGATTAATCCGATATTTATACCTTCCTTTTTCCCTTTCTGAATTACAGTTTTTACTACTCTTGCTACAGTACCATAAGCTACTACCACTATATCAGGATCATCCATGTTCACAACTTCGTATTGCACTTCCTTTGGTAGGTCTTCATATTTTCGACCAATTTTATTAACTATCTTTTCTAATTCATCAGGATCAAGGTTAAAAGGAACTATTCTTCTTGGTTTACGACCTTGACAAGAGCCAAGAGCCCAATCTTCCTTAGAAGGAATGGTTTCTTTTTGGAATTCTTTAAATTGGACCGGTTCCATCATTTGTCCTAATAATCCGTCTCCTAAAATCATGGCAGGATTACGATATTTATCCGCCAGGTCAAAGGCCTTGATAGTAAGGTCTACCAGTTCCTGCACCGAGGAAGGAGCAAGAACAATTAGATGATAATCCCCATGTCCGCCGCCTTTAGTTGCTTGAAAATAATCACCCTGTGCCGGTTGAATAGAACCCAAACCTGGCCCTCCTCGCATCATATTAACAATCACGCAGGGAAGTTCAGCACAGGCCAGGTAAGAGATTCCTTCCTGTTTTAAACTGATTCCTGGACCAGATGAGGAAGTCATTACTCTACCACCAGCTGCAGCTGCCCCATAAACCATATTAATAGCTGCTATTTCACTTTCGGATTGAATAAAAGCAGCTCCCTCTATTTTTAATAAACGGCGTGCCATGTAGGCAGTTAGCTCACTCTGAGGTGTTATTGGATATCCAAAATAATAACGACATCCAGCATGAATGGCTGCCTCTCCAATCGCCTCATTTCCTTTCATTAATAATTTTTCCACCACCAATAATCCCTCCTTCTTAAATATTTTTTTAGAAAGTTATTTATACACTTCTAGAGCAACATCCGGACAGGTCATAGCACAAAAGGCACAACCATTACATTTTTCCGGATTTATTTGCTCAACAGGATGATAGCTCTTCTTATTAAAAGACTTTGACATTACCATTATTTTTTGAGGGCAGACTATGGTACATAATTCACAACCTTTACACCTTTCCTGGTCTATAATTACTTTTGCCATAAAAAAACCTCCTTATCTATTTTCTACATTTTCTAATAATTTATTTTCCTATTGTTTAATAAGCAAAAACTTTACTTGTAAAAAGCTAATTCAATTCATCCCATGGTAATCTCATATAACGTTGAATTACCAAGATATTTTCAGTAAAACAATATGTACTTAATTTCTGATATAGGGACTGCTCAACCGTTAAATGCCTGATAGGTAAATTAAGCTGCTTAGATACCCTCCTTACTATATCATGCCCTTTAGCAATTAATTCTATATCTGTTTGATCTCCTAAATTAGGATTACTAATTAAACCATTAACTTCTAAACGAGATGATTGTTCAATATCTCTTAACATCTTTTCTATCTCAGCGCTATTTTTTGTAAAAGGACGGTAAGGATTAATGACCATATTCATCTGATACTCAGTATTTTTTAACACG
>JAGPKD010000159.1 GCA_018054125.1 Candidatus Oleihabitans oleiphilus
CTCTTAGTTCAGCAAGGAATCTTGTTTTGAATTCAGGTGCAAGCGAAAGGGAATTTTGATATTTTATAGTTGAAAAAGAATCCAGAGGACGCAAAATATCCTGGTTAGCTTGCAGAAATCTTTCCACCTCGAAAAAATTTATTTTTTAAATTATATCCTTCAGCTTTTTTAACCGTTTTTCTTACTCTATATTCAAAAGAATTATTCCATACATTTTCCAGTCCTTTAGATAGGTCTATATAAACATTATCTAATACATCAATTTGGTTTGTATAGGTATGAAATATTCTGTTATTTATAATAGGACAATATCTAACAAATTCAGTAACTACATTTGTCTCTCTTAAATGATGCTTTAGAGCACTATTGAAATAATCAATGAAACGGGAATCTGATACTATACCAATAGGTCCGTTATATCCATAAGCACCTGCAATATCGTAAAATTTATCAGGTAAGTCATAACCCAAAGAATTAATTTCTTTTCTTAAATAAGGATAGAAAAGAAAGTTATCTTTATCCTGATAACAGCAAAAACATTCTATAGTGCCTTTTTCCACTTCTAAATACGACTCATAATACTGACTGGTAAAAAAGGGAGATTGCATCTTATCTGGAAGATTAGAATATAGATTATCCCATAACGAGAAAGAATCAATAAGAACTTCAGTTTTTATCTTATCAGAATTCATAATCGTTTAATATTTCCTCAAAATTTTCTTTTAACACAGATAGGATAAACATATTTTTAAACTTTCCATCTACATAGGAAGCTTTTCTTAATAGACCTTCTCTTTTATAGCCACATTTCTCATGCATTTTTAAAGAACCAATATTATCCTCATGAACATTAGCCCAAATTCGTTCTAATCCTTTATCATAAAAAGCATGTTTTAGCATCAGTATTCTTGCCTCTGTAGCATAACCTTTGTTCCAATGTTCTTTAGCTCCGATAAAGGTTGGACAATGAGCTGATCTATTAATATAATCAATATTATTAAGAAAAATACATCCTATAAACTCATTGGTTTCTTTTATACAGATTGCACAATTAACATTGTTTTTATCAAATATCTTTTCTTCCAGCCATTTTTTTTCATTTAAAGTTGAAGTAAAGAGTATTGTTCCACTAAAATAATGTCCAATTTCATCATCATTTCGCCATTTATGCAATAATAAATAGTCTTCAGGTTCAAATGCTCTTAGATACACTCTTATTTTTTTCATTATTATACTCCCTTTTTATATCTAATTAATTTTGCAGGAATTCCTCCGTAAATTGCATTATCAGGAATGTTTTTTGTAACTACTGAATTAGCCCCCACAACGCTATTATTACCAATTATTACTCCTGGCATTATAAAACTATTGGAACCAATCCATACATTATCACCAATTATTATATCAGCTTCTTTAGTGGGTCGTTCTTCTTCAGGGCCAGTGCTATAATCAGCATTATGAGTTAAAGCATGAATATTTACATTATGTCCTATAGCGCACCATTTTCCAATTTTTACTGAAGATTTATCACCACTGGAAATTTTCCCAGAATTAAAATAAGAATTAGCACCTATAGTAATATTTTCCTTAAATACGATATGTGGTAAGTATCCTAGCCTTGCTGTAGGATGTATATTAAACATTTTCCTATAAGCTTTATCTTTCTCTTTCATAGCACATTTTTCCATATAATTATATAAATTTGATAAAAATCTATTAAATAATTTCATTATCTATAACTACTAGGAATATTGACTAATTTTTCTTCTACTTTGTATGATTCTAATAAATCGGAGCATATTGATTTAGAAAACATTGGCAATTTATTCATCAAAATCCAGGCAGGACGGCAGTTAACCTTTTGAGAGCGGGTTTGTTCCAGAAAAATATTTCTTTCTTCTTCATTTTTTAAAAGAATAGCATTAAGCCAGTAGTTAGCTATAGAATCAGAAGGTTCCTGAATAAAGATTACATCTTTTAAGTTGTTGAAAAAAACTTGATAATTTTTAGCTGTTTCTCTTTTATTTTTCAAAATCTCCGGCAACATTTCCATTTGAGCACAACCCAGGGCAGCATTAATATTTGGTAATCTATAATTATAACCAATCATATTATGTTCAAATTTCCAAGGATGAGGTTTTTTAGCAGTAGTAGTAATATGTTTAGCTAGAGGTCCCAGTTCATCATCGTTAGTCAAAATCATCCCACCCCCGCCTGTGGTAATAGTCTTATTTCCATTAAAACTCAAAATCCCCAGCTTCCCAAAAGTTCCCGTATGCTGTCCTTTATAATAACTACCAATGGATTCAGCCGCATCTTCAACAACAGTAATATGATAACGGTTGCATATCTCTGTAATACGATCAATTTTACAAGGATGACCAAAAGTATGCATAGGAACACATGCCGAAATATGCCGCTTTGTTGCTTTGTGAATGGCTAGGTAAGGTTGAGAAGGTTGAGAAAGTTTAGAGTATTGAGTTTCTAAACCTCCTAAACCTTTATCAACTATATCAACATTTTGTTCCAACCAGGATTCTAATGAATCAGGAGACATTCCTAAAGTATCAGGATCAATATCTACAAAGACAGGTTCTGCACCACAATAAGTAATAGCATTACAGGTAGCAACAAAAGTAAGTGGTTGCGTTATAACTAAGTCCCCCTGTTGCACACCCGCTAGTTTTAAAGCAATATGTAAAGCGGCAGTTCCATTCACTGTAGCAATTGCATATTTAGCACCGGTAAAATCCTTGATCATTTCTTCAAATCTATCCACATATTTGCCTACTGAAGAAACAAAAGTGCTTTCTATACAATCTAGAACATATCTCTTTTCATTGCCGCCGAAATAAGGTTCATGTAGAGGCACTATTTCTCTATTGGGATAGAGGGAACGGATGAAATCAATGATTGGTTGGTAGTTCATGTTAATTAAGATTGGGTTGAGAGGGTTTAGAGGGTTTAGAGGGTTGAGAGGGTTGAGAGGGTTGAGA
>JAGPKD010000160.1 GCA_018054125.1 Candidatus Oleihabitans oleiphilus
CTATAATACCATCAATAGTCTGCGCCATATTCAATCCTTTTTTAATATCTGCACTGGTTTGAATGATATTTCCGATAGCCGTAGCAGCAGCATCAGCCAGGATAGCAGAATGGGAAAGGACTGTTACAGCATCGGCTTTGCCTCTGCTAAAGGAAGGTCCTACTGTTCCAGAGGAAGTACATACTCCCATCCCAGTTTTGTGAGAATCTATCTTCAGATATAATTTATTACTGAGAGGAGAAGAGCCGGCATAAATAATTACCTTTCTACTGGTAGGGCTTTTAAGGTAAAGGTCTCCCCCATTTTCAATGATGACCTCATTGGTGCTAGTGAGTAAACTTTGTGCGACATACTGAGCAATACAGCCAGCCACAGAAGCCATAGGACCTACCTGGCATTTGGCGGATGCTGCAATCATTTCTTTGAGCATAGGATGAGCTGAATCATCAGGGGGATAAGGAGTGAGGGTAGTTTTAAATTGCGGGTTTTGCCTGATATAATCTTCTAAGATAGTCCGGTAATACCTCAAAGATAGTAAGGCTTCTCTCTGCAGTAGTAGGGGGGCTTGAATCAATAAATCACTTTCCTTTTCCTTTACCTGAAAAGAAATTAAATCAGGGCTTTTAATAATCTGGCGATAGGAGCGAACACAATGCTGTGGATCAAAATCATACTGATAAGGAAAGTCTTCTTTTTTCATGATCTTTTCGGCAATGGGTGGAAATGAATTAAAAAACAATCTCAATCGCCTGAACCGGGCAGGCATCGGCACAATAGCCGCATACTACACAATCCTGATAGTTAAATTCTAAATGGTAAGTCTGTTTATTAATCTGTAAGGCACCTACCGGACAGAGAGAGACACAGGCACCACAATGATTGCATTTTGTACTATTTAAGGATACTTCTTTATCTAAAAAATCAACCTTTATCTTTTGCTCTTCTAAATAAGTGAAGGCCGCATCAATCTGTTTCTTATCTCCCCGTATTTCAATTACCAGTTTTCCCCCGGAACCAGGTTCAAATTTTGCCTGTAAAATATTAATCCACAGGTCATATTTCTTAATCAATTGGTAGGTAATTGGTTTTTCCACTGTAGAAGAATCAAAGAGTAGAACTGCCTTTTTCTTAATCATTATGCCTCCATAAAATTTCTATAATCTTTTACTTTATTGAATCCTGACTGTCTTTAATCTTTTTAGTTCTCTTTGAGCAGGAAGTGACTCAATCGGTTCCTGTAAAAAGAATGAGCCTCCCTGGATCGATTCTTTTAGGGTCTGGGCAATAATCCTGGCCTTGGCATAACTGGACAGAGAAGAGGTAGGAACTTTTTTACCCTTAATCTCTATCTGACCACTTCTAAGCTGGCTATAATTAACCCAACCCAGTGAAGGCTTATCAGGATGGGGAAAACTATAATCTAAAATTTCGGTATATATCTCCTCATCTTTGATACTGACCGCTCTCATCATATCTTCATCAAGAATGGGAATGGGAATGCCAATACCCATATACAAAGAGACTCCATAGCCAGAAAAATAAGCAGCCTGAATAAAATCTGGTTTCATTTTCTTGAGATCCCCTATTAAAGAGAGAACTGCTCCAGACCTGGCTAAAATTCCTTTAGCTGGCACCATAACAGATTTAGGGCTAAATTGGGTGCCTTCCCAGATTACATAACCTTCGCTACCACCAATAAAGATTCGAGTACCAATACCGATAGTTCTCAAGTCAGGGTCATTCAGTAAAGGACTTAATTGACCGCTGGTAGTGTAGCTGGCATTACCTAAATCAGGTAGGAGAATACCCATGTAGGTATACAATTTTTTTGCTGATTGATTTACCGCTACATTATAATTCTGATAAGCATTTCTGGGATTTACCATAAAGGCCTGATTTACTGTTTCTTTGGAGATAATTGCTTCCACTTCATGAGCCGGATAACAATCAGTGCCACCGGAGAGGGCTTTTAGCTTAATTTCTTTCCCTTTTACAAACTCTTCAATCACATGTGCCCCACCATAATCGCTTCGGTCTGATTCTGATAATTGAGTTGCACCTAAATAAATATCCACCGCAGCTAGACCGGCATAAGCCATTACCTCATTAAGCCATACTTTCTGCATCCTGATAGGAGGATCACTATGTCCTACATTAAAAAAGGCTCCCGAAGAACACATAGGACCAAAAGTGCCAGTAGTGACTACATCCACCATTTCCGTCGCTTTTTCAATTCCTTGTTCCACCTTTAAGTCAATTACCTCTTCAGCGGTCAGGACCACTGCCTCTTTGCGGGCAATCTTTTCGTTAATCTCCTGATATGTCCTGTTAACTTTACCCATTATCAAATTAACCTTTCCCAATATCATTATATATAATAGTTAGCAGTATAGTAGTACTTTCTCACCCTCTCCTTCCCTCTCCCCTCTAAGGGAGAGGATTAAGATGATGAGCAGACTGTATTCATTTTTATTCAATAGACCATAGATATAACACAAATTTCGATATACCTTATACGTAATACGGTATACCATTTTGTCATTGCGAGGAGCCAATTCAGTAATAAGTAACCAGTAATAAGTAATGAGCAATAGGCAAACTAAATGCCAGATACTAACGACCAACGACTAACAACCAGTGACTAATTTTAACGATATACGTTATACGTAATACGATATACTCTTTTTGTCATTTCGAGTAGCGAAGCGACGAAGCAATCTCATTCACTCCTACCCACAGGATTAATGAAAAGTGGTCAGTTGTTGGTTCTAAGTTACAAGACCAAAGATACCGGTATAATAGTATGAGATTGCCACGGGAAGCACTCAAATAATATTGAGTGCTTCCCTCGCAATGACCTTTTGCTTTGGTAGTTTATTTTATAGTATCGAAATTGCCTGGCAATTAGTATATTCAGGGGAGGTATCCCCTGAAACCCCTCATCATCACCCTCACCTTACCTC
>JAGPKD010000031.1 GCA_018054125.1 Candidatus Oleihabitans oleiphilus
ACTCTTTCACTCTAACACCCCTTCTCCTGTTGTCTTTCTACTACCATACCCTCTTCTAATCTGGTGATACAGGTTCTGACATTGGCTATCCCATTAACCCTCATCAGACAGGAAGAACAGTTACCAACAGCACAAAAGAAGCCACGAGGGCGCTTCAATCTTCTACTGTAGCTCAATACCTTGATGCCGGAGGCCACTAAGGCAGCAGCAATGGGTTCATTATCATAACCCGCCATCTGTTGCCCTTCAAAGGTGAAGGTGACCTTCTTACCGTGTTGAAATTGTAAGATGGGATGATTTTGTACTCTCATAGCCTCAATTTTTTACTAACACTAAAATAATTTTAAAAACCTTTATTATTATAACATTACCGTAATAAAAAAAACAATTTTTTTATCTCTCTCTTAAATATTATTTCATATTAACATAAAATTTATGGACTTTAAAAACCATTTCTACTTCACCTGACCTAACTAAATAAAGAACTACCTTTTTTTACAATTTTCCACATAAACCGCTGCTTTTCTTACCAATTCTGTTATCTTTTCAGTAGAATAAGGATTAACCTTTTTTAGATTGGGATCTAAAAGTTTTTCTGAGTTAATGAAATTTTGTAAAACATACTGCTTAGCTCCCTTAATTTCCCGAGCAATATTCATAATGGCAGTTTCATCATGAAATAGAGGCACAACTGTTGTTCTAAATTCATATTCAATTCCAGTATGCATAATCAGTTCAATACTCTTTTTAATATTAGTAATAATTCCATCATCTTTAACTCCTATAGTGGGTATATAAACATCTGGTTGAAGGTAATTCTTGATATCCATGGCAATATAATCAACCAGGTTTTGTTTTATAATATCGGCTAATCTTTCAGGATTACTACCATTGGTATCAAGTTTTATCTTCAATCCCTCATTCTTTATCTTTTTTAAAAATTGTGGTAAATCATTATAAATAGTTGGCTCACCACCGCTTAAACAAATCCCATCAAGAAATAGTTTTCTCTCTTTAAGAAATGATAAAATATCTTCTTCTGGAATTGCTGGTAAATATGGTGAGTTTTCAATTAAATCCACATTATAACAGAAAGGGCAACGAAAATTACAGCCATCTACATACAAAGTAGAGACAATCATGCCTTCCCAATCTAACAAAGAAGTTTTAATCACTTTCTTAATCTTAATTTTCTTGTTGGCTGGTAATTTTTCCTCTAATACGGTCAATCTCGGGTACCATTCCTCTCCAGGATTCTATTTCCTCCTTATTTTCACTAATCAGAATAATAGTGGGAGTAGCCATGACCTGGTAGAGACATGCCTCTGTTAGACCATCTACAGTATCTACATTATAATACTGAACTTCCAGTTCCTCTTCTAAACTTTTCCCCAGGTCCTTTGCTTGAGCACAATTTGAGCAACCTTCTTGCCAGAAAATTTTTATTTTCATCTTTCTAATAACTCAACTTTCTTATTACTAAATTTTTTTCAAACAATTTGATAATTACCCAGTTTTCTATCTTTTAATTCCCCAATTTTATTCTTATTCCAATTATTTATCTTGCTATAATAGCCCACAATTCTGGTAATACCATAAACATTGTCACTGTGACAATACGAACAAAAATCCTGTAAACCACGACTTATTTTCCGGCATTGATTACAGACGGTAAATTCTGGTGAAATAGTTATTTGAGCAGCTAAGGTATTTTCCCAAACCTTATAAATTAAATTAAATATGCTGTCTTGAGACGGTTTTTGCTCACCAACAAAAGCGTGAATAATAGCCCCACTTTTAATAAGGGGATGAAATTTGCTTTGTTGGACAATTCTAGTAATAAGGTCTACCTCAGCAGAGGCTGCAAAATGAATACTGTTGGTATAGTAGCACTCATCTTCAGAAATATTTCCTTTTATTACTTTTTCACTTTCTGGAAATTCCCGTAAATCAATCTTGGCTAATCTTCCTGCTGCACTCTCTGCGGGAGATTCTTCTAAAGATAATATCATTCCGTATTTTTGACTATACTCCTTGCATTTAAGATGGAGAAAAGAAATGGTTTTTAATCCCCATAAGTAAGCATTCTCATTTTCATGAAGTTGATAATTTGTTAAGTACTGTATTGCCTCATTCAGTCCAATTAAACCTACTAAATAAGTACCTTTTTCCAAATCTACGTATGGTTTTCCATCCGGACTAATCTTCCCAATCTGCCAGAGCGGGCCTTCTGGTGAACTCATTAATTGTTTCAGAAATATTTTCTTTTCCTGATGAGCTTTAATTACTAATTTTAAAGCGATATCAATCTTATCAAAGAAACGAGTAAAAATTTCTTGCTCACTGACCAATTCTCCTTGATTACTCCTCTCCTCTCTTAGCGTTCGATAGGCACATTGAGGTAGATTAATAGTTACATTCTGAATTCCAGAAAATCTTAATTTCTCAGGTTTTTTAATCATCTCTAAATCGGTAATCTCATTTTTTAGCCGACAGCAAGCAGATAGTGATATACTATCCCGATCAAAAATAAAATAAGGTGTGCCATTTTCTGAGGCAATATGACAAGCATATTTTAATAATGCTATTTCACTGGGATCCTGAAAGGATTCCTCATTGATATGAAGATCCATTTTAGGAAAAGCAAATACTTTACCATGCGAATCTCCTTCTTCCCACACTTCCATCAAGGCTTTTAAAAATTGTTGGGACTCCTGTTTATAATCCTGATAAGTTTTACCGGTATATTTTCCTCCTGGTCCAATAGCAGGTACCTCTTTAAGATGTTCCGGTATACCTAAATGAACATTAAAATCTAAAAATAAACTTTGTCCTCCTCGGGAAAAGGCATTCTGAGAACCACTAAAAATGAGGTACTGAGCTTCCTGCTTTATTTCCTGATAGGACATACCTACTAAGTAAGGAGCATAAAATATATTCAAATAGGCTATTCCCAAAGCTCCGGCATAATAAGCCTGCATGGAGGATAAAAAAGTATTGAGATGTCCAGTTAAGGTGCGGGCATATTTTGCTGGTGAAGATGAGGTATCCAGGTTATCCAGATTTAATCCAAATTTCTTGATATATTCCAATGAGTGTCCTGAGCAGTAGATACGGGGATATCCCAAATCATGAATATGAATAATCCCCCTTAAATGAGCATCTGCTACTTCCCGGCTGAACACTTCCTGTAACATATACTGTTTAATGCTATTTTCGGCAATAGCCAAATTAATTGCCTCTGGATTGTTAGTAGCAATGTTACTGTTTTCTTGGGTCTTAGATAAGAATAATCTTTTCAAATCATAAGTAGGCATGCCAATAATTTTTTGTTTTTCCCATTTCTTTTCATATCCTCTGGTAAATAATTCATTATCTACCAGCTCCCTGATTAAAGTAGTAGAGATATTGTTAAAATTCAAATTAAAAATTTTTTCTTCTACCTTTTTAGCAATCTTCTGAGCCACTCCTGGTGAAAGTTGCGATTCCTTAATAAGTGCCTCAATAATTTTATTTCTATCCCAGGGGGTAACTAGCTCTTTAGTTGAAGTTGACACTAAAAGTGACATCTCAGTAGTGTTTTTATATACTTTTTCTTCATTTCTTACCATAATTTTTTTTCTAAGCTCATTTCTCTTGTTACGATATATAATGTAAGCTCGAGCAACTTTAGTCAAACTAGCCTCAATAAGTTGGTCTTCCACTATATCCTGGATTTCTTCCACAGAAGGCGTTCTTTTTTCAAAGTTAACTTCCAGTCGATAAATTACATGGTCAGTTATTTTACGAGCCTGCTCTTCATTTCTTTCCCCAACTGCATCCATTGCTGCCAGTATGGCATTGTATATTTTCCCTTGATCAAATGGAACCAGATATCCTTCTCTTTTCTTAATTACATCTACCATCTCTTTCACCTTTACTTTTTACCTTTCTTTTTTAAGGTCTTAATTCGGTCTATCTCTTTTATAAAACTTCCTACATCTTCAAAATGTCGATAAACAGAAGCAAACCTTACATAAGCCACTTCATCTAATTTTTTCAGTCGATTCATGACCAGCTGGCCAATTAGTTGAGTCTTGATTTCATTACTGGAACTCTGTTTTAATTTTTCCTCAATTTCTTCTGCAATTTGATTTATTTCCGCCATACTAATCGGCCTTTTTTCACAAGCCCGCAAGATTCCTTTAATAATCTTGTCTCTATTAAATACCTCTCTGCGCTCATCCTTTTTAATTACCACCAGGGGTATTAGCTCAATTCGTTCATGGGTAGTAAAACGTTTATTACACCTTTTACAATATCTTCTTCTTCTCACCACTAACTCATTATCCATGGTTCTTGATTCGATAACACCGGTATCGGGGTAATTACAGAAGGGACATTTCATTTTTATTCTCCATATATAGAGCTATATTAAATATTAATGCTCTAAATATAGAATGTCAAGGCCATAATTATATCTTGATTCTTAATTTAAAGGAGGGGACATTATGAAAATAAAGAGAGCATAACGGTAAAAGGGATTTTTAAGGGGAAGAATTCCCCTTAAAAATCCCTTAAATAAAGAAGATTAAACTCGATAGATATTAATCTTTTGAAGGTCTTACCTTTAAGAATTTATCTTTGTATTTTTAAGAAAATATTATCTATTTTTTCTTAGAAAAGTGGGGATTTCCAGATCATCATAATTGACATCATTTTGGATTACCTCTTTATTTATTTCCTTTTTCCCCTCCATCTTTTCGCTTTTTACTTTTACCGACTCTTCTATTTCTTCTTTAAATTGTTCTTCCGCTACTGAAGGAGTTTCCTCAAAACCAGTGGCAATAACAGTAATACGAATATCCTCACCAAGTACTTCATTAATTACTGCTCCAAAGATAATATTAGCATCGGGATTAGCAGCTTCCTGAATTATTTCAGCAGCCTGGTTAACTTCATAGAGAGTCATATTTTTACCACCAGAAATATTGAATAATATTCCCTTAGCATCAGTAATCTTAGTACCCAATAAAGAACTGTTTACTGCGTTATAAGCTGCCTCAGTCGCACGATTTTCACCAGTTGCCCTGCCAATTCCCATGATAGCAGTGCCAGCATTTTCCATAATCATCTTTACATCAGCAAAGTCAACATTAATCAATCCTGGTTCTACAACTATTTCCGATATTCCTCTGATACCGTGCAATAATATTTCATCAGCTGCTTTAAAGGCTTCCAGAACTGGAGTATTTTCAGCAATAATCTGTAATAATCGATCATTGGGGATAACAATCAAGGTATCAACATATTCCTTAAGTAACTTTATACCTTCTTCAGCCTGCTTCCTACGTTTAACCCCTTCAAAAGAAAAAGGCATAGTCACCACTGCTACTGTTAAAGCTCCTAATTCTTTTGATATTTGGGCAATAACAGGACTACCCCCAGTACCAGTTCCTCCTCCCATGCCAGCTGTGATAAATACCATATCCGAACCTTCTAATGCTTTACTAATTTTATCCTTGTCTTCTTCAGCTGCTCTTTTACCAATCTCAGGATTAGAACCGCTCCCTAAACCCATAGTTATTCGAGCTCCTATCTGAATTTTTTGTTCAGCATTGGAAAGTGCCAAAACCTGGGCATCGGTATTGGTAGAAATATATTTTACTCCATTAATATTTTCTTCAATCATTCTATTTACGGCATTACCACCTCCGCCACCGACACCAATCACCTTAATATCAACAAATGATCCAGTTTTTTCTGGTATAATATTCAAAATAAATCTTCCTCCTCCCTGATTTAGTTTTATTTCCTCAAAAATTAATCTTTTACCTCTCTTAATTATCTATTAAAAGAAATCTTTCAACCAATTAATCGCTTTATTAAAGAAGGAACCACTTTTCTTCTTTCTTGATTTTCTCGAACTATCCATTGATATCTGTTCAACAGCATAATCCAGCAAACCCATCACAGTAGAAAATCTTGGTTCATTAATCAAATCCCCCAATTCACCAGGATAATTTGGCTTGCCTACTCGAGTATTGGTAGCAAATATCTTTTCTGCTAATTCAGTAATACCAGGTAGCAGTGCACAACCACCGGTTAAGACAACTCCTTGAGTAATGATATCATAATAGCTTGCTCTTTCTAATTCTTCCCTTATTAAACTAAATATCTCTTCTACTCTCGGTTCAATGATATCAATAAGATATTTTTTGGCTACTTTTTCCTTTCCCCCTCTGTTCTCTCTGACAATTTCAATTACCTCTTCTGGAGAAATATAATTTTCCATCACATTTCCGAATTTTATCTTTAATCTTTCTGCCTCTTCAATAGAAATTTTGAGTCCAATAGCCAAATCATTGGTAATCTGAATCCCGCCTAAAGGTAATATGGAAGAATAGGCAATATTATCATTGATAAAAACAGAAATATCAGATGTACCAGCCCCGATATCGATAAGAAGAACACCTAATTCTTTTTCAGTCTTATTTAATATGGCGTTTCCACAGGCTAAACTTCCAAAAATCAACTCCTCCACTTCTATTTCGGCAATTTCCATACATTTTAATAAATTTTGAACAGCTGTTACTGAGCCAGTAACAATATGAACTTTTCCTTCTAATCGAGAACCGCTCATTCCTAAAGGATCCAAAATCCCTTTCTGACCGTCTAAAATAAATTCTCGAGGTAAAACATGTATCAACTCCCTTTCTGGGGCAATTACCCCGGCTTTTGCAGCTTCGATTACCTTTTCAATGTCTTCTTCCTCTATTTCAGGATGCTCTTTGGAAATAGCAATTACTCCTTGACTATTGAAAGAAGAAATATGACTACCATTTACCGCAACTACAGCAGAATCTATTTGTTCTCCAGCCATGCGTTCCGCATTGCCAACCGATTCTCTAATTGCCTCTGCCGCCTGCTCAAGATCAACAATAACACCCCTTTTAATACCACGGGAAGGAACAGAGCCTACTCCTACTATTTCAATAGTGTTATCTTCTCTCAACTCAGCTATAAGTGTATTGGTTTTATTTGTTCCAATATCCAAACCTGCCAATAATATCTCACCTTTCATACTCATCCTCCTATATGCTTATGCTATTCAGACACTTATTCCCTTATTAATCCAAAATTCATAAGATATTCAAGGGAGGTATCCCCTGAAACCCCTCAATTATCAGTATTGAGTATCTAGTATTCAGTATATAGTTTAAAAGTTAGTTAAAAAATAAAGAAAAATACTGTTCCAAGAAATGCATATCGTGTCTTTCTAAATTCTTTATAACAAAACAATTCCTTAATCTTGAGGTATCAGAATTATTGAAATTCCGATACCTCAATACTATCCTCTCAAAGATATTTAAGTGAAATTCTCCTGCTGGAAAACTACATAATTGATATTATATTAATCTTTTAAATATCTCATCTTTCATATCTTTCTTGATATATATCTTAATTATTAAAATTTCTTTGAAATTCCGATACTATAAAATAATTAATAATCTTTCTTTATATTTCATATTAATTTCCTGAATAGGAATTTGTTCTTGTTCAACTTTCTGAATAGCCGACTCCAGCAGGTACCACTCATTGAGCAATTGATCTCCGCTTTCTATTCTTACTTTAATTCGATTGTTTTTATGAAATAAAAGAAACTCTTCTTCTGAAATAATCTGTATTTTATAAAATTGACCACTAAATAGATTTTCTAAAGCAGATATCACTCTTTGTGCCTCACTATATTCCACTTTATCAATCATCTCTCCCACTTTTTTTGAACCAATATCCAGACCTGTTATAATATATAAGTTAAAATCATTAGTAAAGTTCTTAAAGATCGATAAAATTTTTCCTTCTTCAGTAACCAGATAATAACTATCATCCGCAAAAAGAAGAGCAGCTGGTCTACGTTCTTTTATGTTAATGTCCAGCTGATTAGGAAATATCTTTTTTATTGAAACCTCTTCAATCCAGGGGTTCTGTAAAAGTTTTTTACCAGCTTCCTGAATATTAAAATGAAATAAATTAGTAGAAAACTTTATTCCGCCCTGTGATATTATGGTATCCTTATCCAGAAAATGATTACCATTAATATTTATTTTTGTGATCTCAAACCAGGATGAAGTAAAAAGAAAAGAAAAGAAAATCCAACCTAAAAAGCCAATAATAATATAATATAACAAAATTTTAATTAAATCATATTCTCTATTACCCTTTTCCTCATCCTCACTTGGGACCTCTTGGTTATTATCATTATCTTCTATAGCCTGGTAATTGATAAAACAAATCACTCTAATTTAATAATCTCAATCCGTAAAATTAATAATCCTGATTAAAGCCAATAAAATTTATTTCTCTCTCCAGTTTTATACCAAAGGTTTCCTCAACCATATTTTCAATTTTTTCAATTAGTTGCAAAATATCACCAGCAGTAGCCGCTCCCCGATTAACAATAAAATTAGCATGTTTCTCAGAAACCTGTGCATCTCCTACTGCTAATCCTTTTGCTCCAGATTTTTCAATAAGATAACCTGCTGACCTTTCTGGAGGGTTTTTAAATATACAACCAGCGGTTAAAACATTTATCGGTTGAGTTATCCTTCTTTGCTCATAGTTTTTCTTTATCTTTAAAAAAATCTCGTCTTGGTCCCCCGAAATTAAAATCAAGCAAGCCCCCAAGATAATATATTTTTTAATACCTATCTTAATACCACGATAATGAAAGGTAAATTGATTTTTATTAAGCTTCTTGATATTGCCTTGATAGTAATCAAACAGAGTAATTTCACTTACGATATCAGCCATTGATTCAGTGCCAAAACTGGCATTATTAATAATAGCACCACCCAGAGTTCCCGGAATGTGGGCGGCAAATTCAAGCCCACTAAGACTTTTTTTAAAGGTACTTTTGGTTAAAGTGGGTAACAGAATTCCAGCACCTACTTTTATCATTTTATCAGAATATTCAATTTTGTCGATAGTTCGAGCAACTTTAACTACCAGTCCTCTAATTCCTTCATCGGGTACCAAGATATTTGAACCATTTCCAATAATGTAGAGTGGTAAATTATATTTTAGAGCAAAAAATAATATCTTGTTTAACTGGTCCTGATGGGAAGGGATACAAAAAAAATCGGCAATACCACCGATTTTCCAGGAAGTATGATATTTCATTAACTCGTTACGTCTGATTTCCTCATCTAAGTGACACTTTTTAATTTCTCTCCAGATCAGCTCTTGGTTATACATACATTAATATTCCATTTGTATTTTTCTTTCAATGATTTTAAATTTTTTAACTAACTCTTGACCTATCTTCCACACATCACCAGCTCCCATAGTTATCACAATATCGCCCTTAGTTATTAAATCAGTTAAGAAAGGAACAGTCTCTTTCCTCCCGGGTAAATAATAAACATGTTCTCCTTTGTGTTCCTTTATTTTTTGATATATTAATGTTGCTGAAATATGGGGAATAGGTTTTTCATTAGCAGGATAAATATCATTAATAATAACCACCTGAGAGTCTTGAAAGGCAGTACCGAAATATTCCAATAATAGTTTGGTCCTGGTATAGCGATGTGGTTGAAAAATAGTAATAATTCTATAACCTGGCCATCCCTGGTGGATTGCCTTTAAAGTAGCCTTTATTTCTGAAGGATGATGTCCATAGTCATCAATAATTAGAAAATTATCATTGAGCTGAAAAATAATTTCTTGTCTTCGTTTTACACCCCTAAAATGATATAGTATTTCGGTTATATCCTGAAATTTAAGTCCCAGCTCCAAGCCAGTAGTAATAGCCGCCAGAGCATTGGAAATATTATGAAATCCAGGAATATTCAGTTTTAATATTCCTAATTTATGTTGTTTAAAATAAATATCAGAGCTAGAAGAATTTCTTAAAAAACTTGGGTTTACTGCTTTCATCTGGGCATATTGATGAAAACCATAAGAGATAATATGTCTTTTGGATATATTATTTTCAACCACCATTCTGGCATTGGGACAATCGTACCCGAATACAATACACCCCTCAGGAGGTACTTTCTCCAAAAAACGTCTAAAGCTATCCTTAGTTTTTTCCAGATTGGTAAAATAATCCAGGTGGTCATTTTCAATATTAGTAACAATTGCTATATTGGGATTAAGTAATAAAAAGGAACCATCACTCTCATCAGCTTCTACTACCACATAATCTCCTTTACCTAACTTGGCATTCCCTCCAATATCATTTACTTCTCCTCCAATGGCGATAGTGGGATCCAGGTTCATTTTTTCCAGTAATAAACTTATCATAGAGGTAGTAGTGGTCTTACCATGGGTACCAGCAATGGCAATGCGATATTTCTGTTGCATAATACGAGAAAGCATTTCAGCTCTGGAGATAATTTCTATATTATTTTCTTTAGCAGCAAGTACTTCCAGGTTTTCGGCATTAATTGCTGAGGATATGACTACTAAATTTGCCCCTGCCACATGACTGCTATGATGACCTTTATAAATTAAGGCACCTTTATTACTTAATCTTTCAGTTGAAACATTGCTTTGTAGATCAGATCCACTCACTTGATAGCCCAGCTCTAATAAAATTGAAGCGATCCCACTCATTCCGGCTCCACCAATACCTATAAAATGAACATGATTGCCTTTATCGTTCATAAAAATCCTTTCCCAGAAGATAATCAAGGGGAATTCTTCCCCTTGACAACCCCTCAATTATCAGTATTGAGTATCTAGTATTGAGTATATAGTTTAAATGCTAATTAAAAAACAAAGAACAATACCTTTAAAAGAAATGCTATCTTGTTTTGCAAACAATATATTCAAGGGGAATCCTTCCCCTTGAAACCCCTCAATTATCAGTATTGAGTATCTAGTATTGAGTATATAGTTTAAATGCTAATTAAAAAACAAAGAACAATACTTTCAAAAAGAAATGCTATCTCGTTTTGCAAACAAGATAATCAAGGGGAATTCTTCCCCTTGACAACCCCTCTTTTATTAGTATTCAGTATAGAGTATTGAGTATATAGTAAATTCTAATTAAGAAATAAGAATATTAGTTTGTATAGATCAGAATTTCATTAAACTATCAATATAATTTATCAGAGGACTCTGTCCCCTAAAACCTCTCTCTTTCAAGAAAATGCTATCTTGTTTTGCAAACAATATATTCAAGGGGAATTCTTCCCCTTGACAACCCCTGAAAGAAAATACAATTCAAGAAAATGCTATCTTGTTTTGCAAACAAGATATTCAAGGGAAAAATTCCTCTCTTAAGAGGGGTGTCCCAAAGGGACGGGGTGTTCCCCTTGAAATCCCTGAAATACATTCCGACTAGCAACTGTATTTAAACGATATACGTTATACGTAATACGATATACTATATTCACCCTCACCCTCCCCTCTCCCCTCTAAGGGAGAGGGATATGGTACTAGAATATCATATTATCTAAATTAATAAGTCAACTATTTTCAATAATAGTTTACTCTATTTCATCCCTGAAGCAAATAGTTTTCTAAGAGAATATTTTATAGTATCGGAACTTCAAAAAAAGTTCCGATACTATAAAATATTCTTTAAAAATACCAAGACAAAATATAGAAGATAAAATATCAAAAAGAATAATAAACATTATAGGTTAATGTTAATTCAAGGGTTCTCAAGGGGAAGAATTCCCCTTGAATATCTTACTCCTTTACTTTACTTCTCTAAAATATTATAAACAGAATTTACTATTTCCTGAGCAGCCTTACGATTACCAATTTTTTTACTATTTAGAGCAAGCAAATCACGTCTTTCTTGATCGAGCATCAGTGTTGCTAATTCATCTGCCAGCCTTTCCTTAGTAAGTTTGTCCTCTGTAATTACTATGGCAGCAAGTTGTCTTTCTAAATAACGGGCATTGTAAAATTGATGATTCCCGGTAGCATAAGGGTATGGTATTAATATAGCTGCTATTCCTTTGGCAGTAAGCTCTGCTATGGTAGTTGCGCCAGCCCTACAAATTACTAAATCAGCAAGATCATAAGCATCCTCTATCTGATTTAAGTAAGATATAATATGAATTATCTCTTTATATTTTGAATTATTCACCTTCCTCTTTAAGTCAATACTATCTTCTTTACCACTTATGATTAACGCCTGCCATTCCTTCCATAATGACCCATCAATCAAATCCAGGCATTCTAAAAAAGTCTGGTTGATAACTCTTGCTCCTTTACTGCCTCCAAATACTAATATGGTTCTTTTATGGTTTACCAAATTAGTTCTGGGTATTAATTTATTTCGGTCACCAAACCATATATTTTCCCGCACTGGATTACCTAAACATTCTATTCTACTTTTTCTAAAGAAATATTTCTTTGATTCAGGAAAACTGGTAAATACTTTTCTACTGGTTAAAGATAAAAATTTATTAGTAAGCCCAGGAATAACATTCTGCTCATGAATAAAAGTAGGAATACCCATTAGGGAGGAAATTAGAGCAACTGAGCCACTAACATAACCGCCAGTTCCAATTACTAAATCAGGTTTGAACTTTTTAATTATTTTATAGGAGGTTACCAGGGAACAAAAAAATAACCATAGAGTAAAAATATTTTCCAGGCATATCTCTCTTTTTAGTCCTCTTACTCTTAAAGCAAGAAATGGGAAACCCTCTTGGGGAATAATCTCTGACTCCATTTTCTGTTCAGCTCCTATAAAAATAATTTCATTATTCTTATCTCTTTTTTGAAATTCTCTGGCTAAACTTATCCCTGGATATATGTGACCTCCTGTTCCTCCCCCGGTAATGATAATTTTCATAAAATCAAACCGTCCCATTTTCTCTGGTGACAGTTTTAGAAATATTTAAAAGGATACCACAGCAAAACATATTAACAATAAGTGCAGAACCACCATAGCTAATAAATGGTAAAGTAATTCCTGTGGTAGGAATTAATTTGGTTACCACACTAATATTAACTACTGCTTGAAAGACAATTAAAGTGGTAATCCCGGCAGCCAACAATGAACCAAAATTATCTTCTGTCTTTATTGCTATCAGAAATCCTCTCCATAAAAAAATAAGAAACAAAATAATCACCGCAAGGGTACCTATAAATCCTAACTCCTCACCAATAATAGAAAAAATAAAATCAGTATG
>JAGPKD010000003.1 GCA_018054125.1 Candidatus Oleihabitans oleiphilus
TGGTGTAACAAGATATTCAAGGGGAATCCTTCCCCTTGAGATCCCCTGAATTAAAAGCAAAATATATTGTTATTTATTTATTAAATAATTTTATATTATCTTGTAGTATCAGAATTTTTTTGAAATTCCGATACTACAAGATATTCAGGGAGCTTCGCCCCCTGAAACCCCTCAATTATCAGTATTGAGTATCTAGTATTTAGTTTAAATGTTAGTTAAAAAATAAAGAAAAATTCCTTTTCAAGAGATGCATACCTTGTCTTGCTAAATTTTTTATAACAAATCAATCCTTTATATTTAGGTATCGGAATTTAAATAATTCCGATACCTAAATATATTGTTTCTTATCTAAAAAGAGTATTTTATAGTATCAGAATTTTTTTGAAATTCTGATACTATAAAATAGCTTATTGGAAATCAAATTAAATTTCAAGTAGCATTAGCGGATAGGCCTATTAAAAAGAAGGTAAAATACTGTAAAATTATATTGATAAAGCTAACTTTCTATTACTACCTAAATAAAAAGATTAAACAAGTTCTGGAAGAAACGAATTAAGAAAGGCTCTTTTTTAAGCTAACTAATAACTAGTCGTATTATAGGTTTTTTCTTTGGTTTTTTATCCCTAATATAAAAAGCCTTTTGTATATTATCTTTAATTAAATTATATCTATCTTCATCATTATAATGAATAGTAGCTAATACCTCATCAACATCAACCCAATCACCAATTTTCTTTTTTAGGACCACTCCCACAGATGGATCAATATAGTCATCTTTTTTCTTTCGTCCGGCACCCAATAACATAGCAACTTCTCCAACTATCCGAGCTTCTACTTTTTGAATATAACCCTTTTTATCAGAAAATACCTCTTTTTGAAATCTTGATCTGGGAAGTAAGGAGGGATCTTTTATCTGTTTTATCTCTCCATTTTGATTTTCCACTATTTCTATTAATTTATTTAAAGCTTTACCATTTAAAATAAGTTCATCTAATAATTTAATTCCATCTTGTTGCGTTTTAACCATTCCACCAGCAAGGAGCATATAGGAACCAAGGACAAGGCATAATTCTCTTAAATCGGGCGGTCCTTGATTACGTAATAATGAGATAGCCTCTTCTATTTCTAAAGAATTACCAACTGCATAACCTAAAGGTTGATCCATAGAAGAGATAATTACATATGTTTTTTTGTTGTTATTTTTGCCAATATTTACCATTATTTTAGCTAATGAGATAGCCTCATTAATTTTTTTCATAAAAGCTCCACTACCAACAGTTACATTAAGCACAAAGGCATCAGCACCACCAGCAATTTTTTTACTCATAATACTGCTAGCAATAAGTGGGATGGAATCTATAGTGCCAGTAACATCCCTTAAAGCATATATCTTTTTGTCAGCAGGGTCAATATTGACATTGGCACTTATAATAGAAGCTTTAATATTCTTTATATTTTCGATAAACTTTTCTATAGAAAGATTGGTTTGAAAATTTTTAATCGATTCCAACTTATCGATAGTTCCACCAGTGTATCCTAAAGCACGTCCTGATATTTTGGGAACTGGAACACCTGCTGCGGCAACCATTGGTACCAGAGCTAGGGTTGTTTTATCTCCAACCCCGCCGGTACTATGCTTATCTACTTTTATGCCAGGTACCGAACTTAAGTCTAAAATATCACCAGAGCGAGCCATAGCCATGGTGAGATCATTAATTTCCTGATAATTCATGCCATTAAACCAGATAGTCATGAGTAATGCCGACATCTGGTAATCTGGGATATTACCCTCTAAATATTCCTTAATGACAAAATTGATTTCTGCTGTATTTAAGGTGAAATTATTCTTTTTTTTCTCGATTATATCAATTATATCCACGCTTCTTATTCTCTTTTTAAACCTATTTTTTTATGTTTTAAATTATGATGAAAAATTTTACATGCCATTCTCTGTATTCTCTAAAGGTAAGATTTTTTAATTATTAGTCTAAATTATTATAAAAATAACGGAATAAATACCAAAGACACAATTGACATTACTTTTATCAAAATATTCATGGAAGGACCAGCTGTGTCTTTAAATGGATCGCCCACTGTATCGCCAATTACCCCAGCCTGGTGTGCTGGAGAGTTTTTCCCACCATAATTTCCTTTCTCAATATACTTTTTAGCATTATCCCAAGCTCCCCCTGAATTAGCCATCATAATGGCTAGAAAAACTCCTATAACTACCGAACCCAATAATAAACCACCCAATGCTTCAGGGCCAAGTATAATTCCTACTGCAATGGGTACAATAACAGCTAATAATCCAGGAATAATCATTTCTTTTAAGGCCCCTTTAGTGCTGATATCAACACATTTCTCCGGTTCAGGTTTTGCTGTTCCTTCTTTCAAACCAGCAATTTCTTCAAATTGCCTCCTTACCTCTGTAATCATTAAAGAGGCAGTTTTACCAACTGCTTCTATAGTAATAGAGGAAAATAAAAATGGCAAAATACCACCAATAAAAATACCAATCATAACCATGGGATTAGTTATACTAATAACACTTAGATTTACTGACTGGGCATAGGCGCTAAATAAGGCTAAAGCTGTTAAAGCCGCTGAACCAATAGCAAATCCTTTTCCAATAGCGGCCGTAGTATTGCCAACAGCATCTAAAGAGTCAGTAATATTACGAACTTCTGGTTTTAAACCTGCCATTTCAGCTATACCACCAGCATTATCAGCAATAGGGCCATAAGAATCAACGGATACAGTCATTCCCACGATAGATAGCATACCAACTGCTGCCACAGATATACCGTAAAATCCAGCAAAATAATTTGATAGATATATAGCGATGGAAATAACAATTACTGGTAAGGCAGTGCTTTTTAATCCCAAGGCAAATCCTTCAATAATGGTGGTAGCCGCTCCAGTTAAAGATGATTCTGAAATTCTTTTTACTGGGGAATAATCGTAAGAGGTATAATATTCTGTTATTAAGCCAATAGCTACTCCTGCTATTAAACCAGAAATAGTTGCCAGGAATATTAATATATTTCCAAATAGGGTATATGATAATATTAAAGATGATATAATCACTAAAATCCCACTAATATAGGTACCCATATTTAATGCCTTGTGAATATTTTTATCATCTTTTGGTGATACAAAGAAGGTAGCAATAATTACTGAAATAACACCACAAGCTACCAAAATTAGAGGATAAATAATATAGTTAATCGAATTATATAATAAATTCCCCAGAATCATACAAGAAATAATAGAGCCTACAAATGATTCAAATAAATCAGCCCCCATTCCAGCTACATCACCAACATTATCTCCCACATTATCAGCAATTACTGCTGGATTTCTGGGATCATCTTCGGGGATGCCTGCTTCAATCTTACCAACTAAATCTGCTCCTACATCTGCAGCTTTGGTATAGATACCTCCTCCTACCCTGGCAAATAAAGCAATAGAACTGGCACCTAAAGCAAATCCATTTATCAGATTTGGATCATCATAGAAATAATATAAAATCCCTAATCCCACCAAGCCAAAGCCAGATACTGATAAACCCATTACTGCTCCTCCTGAGAAGGCTATTTTTAGAGCTCTACTTAAACCAAATTCCTGAGCAGCAAAAGTAGTCCTGGTATTGGCTTTGGTTGCTACTTTCATACCTATTAAGCCGGCTAAGGCAGAACATACCGCACCAGTAATAAATGAAATGGCCGTTACATATCCTCTGACCCATAAAATAAATAATGCTACCACAATTACAAAAATTATTAAAATAGAATACTCTCTTCTCAGGAAAGTCATAGCTCCTTTTTCAATTGAACGGGAAAGATACTGCATTAATTCATTTCCTTCTTTTTCTTTTAAGACTTGTCTAGCCAGAATCATGGCATAAAATAATGCTATTACCCCACTTAAAATCACCAATAATTTTAATATGACCATTGTTATCCTGCTCCTTCTATTGTTTCTTTCTATTATTTACCCATAAAAATAATTTTAAAAGGAATGCTTTATCACCCTCAGCCCTTTCCTCGCTGGAGAAGCTTGTGTTGAGGGTGATAGCATATTACTACTTCTTTAATTTTATCAATTCTTCTATATCTTCTATACTAAATTTTCCAATTAGAAGCTTAATTTATTTTTATTCTATCATAACCATTGAAAATAAAGGTGGTTTTTCCTATTATTAATTTTAGAAAAGAAAAACCACCTTCAACCTGTATTTTAAATAATGTTATTATATAATATACCTACAGTATTTTAACTAATTTTTTGTTTTTCTTTTAAAACTGCCTGAGCTGCTGACAGCCTGGCAATAGGAACCCTGAAGGGAGAACAACTTACATAATTTAAACCTGCTCTATGGCAAAATTCAACCGAATTTGGTTCTCCTCCATGCTCGCCACAAATGCCAATCTCTAAATTGGGATTAGTTTTTCTACCTAATTTGACTCCCATTTCCACTAATTGTCCCACACCATCAATATCAATTACTTCAAATGGATTTTCTTTTAGAATACCATCTTCAACATACTTTAATAAGAATTTCCCTTCGGCATCATCCCGACTGATTCCAAAAGTGGTCTGGGTTAGGTCATTGGTACCAAAAGAGAAAAATTCAGCTAATTGGGCAATCTCATCAGCAGTTAAAGCCGCCCTGGGTAATTCGATCATAGTACCAATTTTATATTCTAAATCAATTTTTTCTCTGGTAAATATTTCTTCTGCTAACTGTTTTATACTATTATAAATTGGCTGTAGTTCATTAATATGACCAACCAAGGGTATCATAATTTCTGGTTTTACCTTAATTCCTTGTTTGGTTAGTTCTACGCTAGCTTCAAGAATAGCTCTTGCTTGCATTTCATATATTTCTGGATAAAGTAATCCTAAACGACAGCCTCTTAAGCCCAGCATGGGGTTCATTTCCTGTAACATTTTTATTCGTTCCAATATTTTTTCTTGCTTTTCCAGTTCTGCCTGATTATCTTTTTTTATTCTTAAAGTAGTAATTTTAACTAAGGTATCTTCGAAATTTGGCAGAAATTCATGTAAAGGTGGGTCTAATAGGCGAATAATTACTGGCAGACCTTGCATTGCTTTTAAAATACCAATAAAATCACTTTTTTGCATAGGTAAAAGTTTATCAAGTTCAATCTGTCTCGCTTCTTTATGGTCAGCCATAATCATAGCCTGCATGACCGGCAATCGCTCAGGTGCCATAAACATGTGTTCAGTTCTACATAAACCAATTCCTTCTGCTCCTAAATCTCTAGCCTTTTGAGCATCTTCTGGTGTATCTGCATTAGCATAAACCCCTAATTTTCTTATTTCATCAGCCCAAGAAAGGAACAGAGTAAATTCTTCGCTCATTTCAGGTTCTATCATAGGAACTATACCCTCATAAACATTACCACTTCCACCATCTATGGTTATATAATCACCCTTTTTAAAAATTTTATTGTTTACTTTAAATATTTCTTTTTCTAAATTAATTACTATTTCACTACAACCAGCTACACAAGGTTTACCCATTCCTCGGGCTACTACAGCAGCATGACTGGTCATCCCCCCCCGACTGGTTAAAGCTCCTTTTGCTTCAACCATACCATGAATATCGTCTGGAGTTGTTTCTGGTCTAACCAGGATAACCGCTTCACCTTTTTTACCCATTTCTTCTGCTTCATCTGCAGAGAATATCACCTTACCTGATGCCGCACCAGGTGAAGCTGGCAAACCCTTGGCAATGGGTTCTATCTCAGCTTTAGGATCAATCCTACGATGAAGAAGTTGATTTAATTGCATCGGGTCTATTCTCTTTACCGCAGTTTCTTTGTCAATAATTCCTTCTCTGACCATATCAACGGCAATTTTTAGAGCTGCTTGGGCAGTTCTCTTTCCATCTCTGGTTTGGAGAATAAAAAGTTTACCTTTTTCAATAGTGAATTCATAATCCTGTACATCTTTATAATTTTTTTCTAATAAATTTACTGTTTTAATTAATTCTTGGTATACTTCAGGTAGGTCGTTTTTTAATTCTTCCAGTGGTTTTGGTGTTCTTACCCCAGCCACTACATCTTCACCTTGAGCATTTAAGAGATATTCGCCATAGTTTTCTTTTTCACCAGTAGAAGGATTCCGAGTAAAACCAACCCCTGTTCCAGAATCATATCCCATATTGCCAAAAACCATCTCCTGTACATTAACAGCAGTTCCTAAGTCGTCAGGAATCTTATTAACCCTTCGGTAGGTTATTGCTCTTTTGTTATTCCAGGACTTAAATACGGCTTCTATAGCCATCTCAAGTTGCTTTTGGGGGTCCTCAGGAAAGGGTTTACCAGTCTCTTTTAAGACTAATTCTTTGTATTTTTTTACAATCTCTTGCAAACCCCCTACGCTTATCTCTGAATCAATTTCTACTTTTTCCTTTTCTTTCACTTCTTCTAAAATCTGCTCAAAAAGCTCACTTTTAATCCCCATTACTACATTGCCAAACATTTGAATAAATCTTCGATAACTGTCATAGGCAAATCTTTCATCACCAGTTTTTTTAATTATTCCTTTTATAGTTTCATCATTTAATCCTAAATTTAAAATGGTATCCATCATTCCTGGCATAGAAATAGCAGCACCTGAGCGAACTGAAACTAATAATGGATTATTAGCATCTCCAAAAATCTTCCCTGATTTTTTTTCCAGCTTATGAAGGTTTTCCTGAATTTGTCCCTGTATACTAGCGAGAAATTGCTTATTGTTTTTGGTATACTCTATACATGCTTCTGCAGTAATAGTAAAACCTGGTGGAACTGGTAAACCCATTCTGGTCATTTCAGCTAAATTAGCACCTTTACCACCCAGCAGTTTTTTCATATCTTTATTACCTTCATCAAAAAAATAGACATATTTTTTCATTGCTTTCTTCTCCTTATAAGAATTTATTTTTACAAATCAATAAGATATTAAAGAGAGGTATCCCCTGAAACCCCTCAAATATTAGTATTAAGTATAATAGTATTGAGTATATAGTAAATTTAGTTAAAAAATAAATAAAAATACCTTTCAAAGAAATTCTATCTTGTTTTCCTAACAAGATATCCAAGAGAAATTCTTCTTCTTTAACAATCCCTGAAATAACTTCAGGTTAGTGAATTTATTTTAACGATATACGTTATACGTAATACGATATACGATTTTGTCATCATGAGTTATCCCCTGAAAAACCTCTACTATTAGCATTAAATATATAGTAAATTTTGGTTAAAATTTAGATATTCATTAGTCAAGCACTTCCTTTAGAAAGGGCAATTTTTGTTAAATCTGCTACAGAAAAATATAAATTAGAGATAGACTTTAATAGAGACAGACGGTTGTTGCGAATTTTATCATCTTCTACCATTACCAGAACTTCGTCAAAAAAAGTATCAATAGGCTTATTTATTATTTCTAAATTAGTAAAAATCTCTCCATATTGCTGCTTCAAGAATAATTTTTCTATTTTATCTTTTACCTTAACATAGCAATCATAGAGCATTTCTTCTTCCTTTTCCTGAAAAAGAGAACAATCAATCTTAACTTCCTGAATATTTTTAGATAAATTATATGCTCTGGTAGCAGCAGTGATAGTTTTATTAAAATTTGGTAAATGATAAATATCTTGGATAATCCTTATCCGTAATAAAGCATCAAAAATGCTCTCTGGATTTTTGGCTAATACGGCGTCAATAACATCATATTTATATCCTTTTTCTAAGAGCAGATAGCGAAAACGTTGAAAAATAAAATCTTTAATAGTTTGAGTGTTAATGTTATTAATATGATTTTTTGATTCTAATCGACTCTTATTTATTAATTCTATTAATAGTTGAATATTTAAATCAATTATTTCATCTATAGAAAAATGCATCTCATGAAGAAGAATAATATTAATAATCCCCAATGATTGTCTTCTTAAGGCATAAGGGTCTTGGGAACCATCAGGAATAACATTATTTACAAAACAAGAAACAATATTGTCCAATTTATCAGCAATACTCAGAATACTACCAGTCAATGTTGTTGGGAAATTATCCCCTGAAAATCTGGGTAGATAATGTTCAAAAATAGTAATAGCAACCAGATTATCCTCTCCTTCCAGAAGTGCATATTCTTTTCCCATGATTCCCTGTAGTTCCGGAAACTCTTTTACCATTTCTGAAACCAGATCAGATTTGCATAATTGAGCAGCTCTCTTTAGTATTGGTAATAAATTATCACTAACTCCGAGTTGTTCTGCAATTTTTTGGGTCAAGACTATTAACCTTTGGACTTTATCATAAATAGTTCCTAAATTTTCATGAAAAATAACATTTTTTAATTTTTCTATATTTCGGTCTAAAGGTTTTATATTTGGTTCGGTAGTTTTTTGGTCTTCCTGGTAAAAAAATCTGGCATCTTCTAATCTCGCCTTTAAAACTCGTTCATTACCTTGAATAATTGTAGTTTTATACCTATCTTCATTGCCATTAATAACAACTGCAAAAAATGGTAATAAGTAATCATCTTTAGAATAGATAGGGAAATATTTTTGATGTTTTATCATTACTGCTGTTAATACCTCAGTAGGTAATTTAAGGTAATTTTCATCAAAGTTTCCCAGTAAAACCCTAGGAAATTCTACCAAATTTTTAACCTCTTCTAACAATGATAGCTCTATATATTCTTTACCATTTTTATCTTTGATCAACTGCATAATCTGGTCATAAATCATTTTTTTGCGTTGATTAGGGTCAATTATAACAAATTGTTGTTTTATAGTGTGAAAATATTCATCAACATTATTTATTTTAATTGTTCCTGGTGAAAGTAAACGATGACCATAAGTAAGGCGTCCGGAATTTATATTTTCTAAATGGAATGAGATAATCTTATCATTATATAAAGCCAATAACCAGCGTATTGGTCTAATAAATCGCATTGAGGTAGTCCCCCAACGCATTGTTTTTGGTAAATCAATATTGCTAATTAAATTTAAACAAATTTCTGGTAATAACGATTTAGTTTTTTTACCTTTAATTAATTTTTTGGCAAATAGATATTCTCCTTTATTGACTTTTTCAACTACCAGCTCTTCTAATTTTACCTGGTTAGCTTGGGCAAATTTAAAAGCAGGTTTTTGTGGCTTACCATCTTTACCAAAAGCAATTGTTACGGAAGGTCCTTTTATTTTTTGAAAAATATTTTTTTGTTGATCAGCAATGCCTTCAATATACATAATTAACCTTCTGGGAGTGGCAAATGCTTGAATATTAATGAAATCAATATAATATTGCTTTAATAAATATTCAGTGTTACTTTTCATATTTTCTAAAATATTATCAATATAGAGAGCTGGAATTTCTTCAGTACCAATTTCTAAAATAAATTTATTCATTATTTCTTACCAGTTTTAATAAGGGATAATTTAATGCCTCTCTTTTTTTAATATACAGCTGGGCGCATTGTCTTGCCAATTCCCTGACCCTTCCTATGTATCCTGTTCTTTCGGTAACACTAATTGCTCCCCTGGCATCTAAAAGATTAAAGGTATGAGAACATTTCAAAGTATAATCATAGGCTGGGATAGGTAATTTTTTTAATATTAGCTGCTGAGCTTCTTTTTCAAACATACTAAACAAGCTAAAAAGCATCTTGGTATCTGCTTCTTCAAAATTATATCTTGATTGTTCAACCTCTATCTGGTGTTGTATTTCACCATAAGTAATATTGTTACTCCAGCATAGTTCATATATGTTATCTTTCTGTTGAACAATCATAGCCAGGCGTTCTATCCCATAAGTAATTTCAATAGGTATAGGGTTCAAATCAATACCACCAGCTTGTTGAAAATAGGTAAATTGGGTAATCTCTAATCCATCTAAAACTACTTCCCATCCTAATCCCCAGGCACCCAAAGTTGGTGCCTCCCAATCTCCTTCCATAAATCTAATATCATGTTCTTTTCTAAAAATACCGATTTTTTCAAGACTCTTTAAATATAAATCTTGAATATCTTCTGGAGAGGGTTTAATAACAACTTGAAATTGATAATGCTGTTGGACACGATTGGGATTTTCACCATAACGACCGTCAGCTGGCCTTCTAGATGGTTCAACATAGGCAGTACTCCATGGTTCTGGCCCTAAAACCCTTAAAAATGTAGCTGGATTCATAGTTCCAGCCCCTACTTCTGTACCATAAGAGGTAAGTATAACACAACCTTTTTTACTCCAATATTTCTCCAAATTAAAAATAATTTCCTGGATATACACCTTAACAATCCCTTTAATATTTATTATCTTAGTCTTTAATAATCTTTTCTTTGAATATTATTTTTAGTTTTAAATTTTCTTCTTTAAAATTCTAATACAAGATATTCAAGGGGAATCCTTCCCCTTGATAACCCCTGAAATAACTTCCGACTAGCAACTGTATTTAAACGATATACATTATACGTAATACGATATACCATTTTGTCATTGCCAGAAGCCAATTCAGTAATAAGTAACCAGTAATAAGTAATAGGCAAACTAAATGCCAGATACTAACGACTAATTTTAACGATATACATTATACGTAATATGATATACCATATTCACCCTCACCTTACCTCTCCCTTCTAAGGGAGAGGGTTAGAGAGATGGTGTAAAAATATATTATTTCTTATCTAAAAAGAATATTTTGTAGTATCAGAATTTTTTTGAAATTCCGATACTACAAGATATTCAGGGGAGGTATCCCCTGAAACCCCTCAATTATCAGTATTGAGTATCTAGTATTTAGTTTAAATGTTAGTTAAAAAATAAAGAAAAATACCTTTTCAAGAAATGCATATCTTGTTTTGCTAAATTTTTTATAACAAATCAATCCTTTATATTTAGGTATCGGAATTATTGAAATTCCGATACTACAAGATAACTGATATATATTATTATATAAATAAATCCCTCCCGTTATATTATAATTTTACAGCTTCTCTATTTCATTAAGATGAGAGGGACTTAATGCTAAGATTAATTTATTTGATCTGTTTACTTTACTCCTTCTTGCTTGAGATTTTCAAGGAAATTCTTCCCCTTGAAAACCCCTAAATTAAAGAAAACATTTTGTTTTAATTTTTATAAATATAACAAAATCATTTTATGATGTCAAAAAATAATGAGTTATTTAGCCAATTAATTCAGCAATCAGGGGGGGTATATAGGGATAAAAAATATATTAATATGTTAATTTTAATTTATTTAAAAAATGTTTGCTTTGATTTTCAATTTCAAAATGATATAGCATAAAAACATCAGTTATTCTTACTAATTCATATAATGCAGATTGAATGATTTTTTTATTATGAATTTTTTCTAAATCAGCATCTATTATTCTTTGCAATAATTTTAATAGGTAATCAGTTATTTTTATCTGATAATAACCAGTCTCCTGCTGACAGTTAGAACAGCTAATTCCACCTTTGGAAATATCAAAAATGTAATTTTTTCTTTTATTAATGAGTTTATGACAATGAACACATCTATTTAATTCTGGCTGGTAACCTAAAATAACAAAAAGTTTCCATTTAAATGATTCAACTAAAAGAAGAGGATTTTTTTCATCTTTTAATAATAATAAAGTATTTTTAAAGAGTTCATAAAAATTTTTATTGGGGTCTTCTTCGGCTGATATTTTATCAACAATTTCGGCACAATTAATTGCTAATCCATAACGAAATAAGTCTTTACACTCTAAAAAAAATGAATTAATAATCTCTGTTTGACTTATAATATTTAAATTTTTTCCTTTAAAGGCGAGCAATTTTATCATAGTAAGGTTTTCCATACTGCTACCAAATTGGCTCTTTGTTTTTCTGACCCCTTTGGCTATTGCTCTAAACTTTCCATAATCCTTACTGTAAATAGTCACAATTTTATCAGCTTCATTTAGTTTTATGCTCTTTAATACTATCCCTTCTGTTTGAAATAAACGATTCATAAAGATAATTTAAATCCCTTATTAATTCTTTAGAATTTCACCTTGGAATATATCTGGAAGCAATTCCTTAGCCTTTGTTATTTTAATCTTTTGATGAAGATTAGTCATTATTATCTCCATATCTGGTGAAAATTCTAACATGACCTGCCTACAGGCGCCACAAGGTGTACAGGGCTCTTCAGTATCTCCTATTATTGCTAATGCTTTGAAGCTCTTATAGCCAGATGAAACTGCTTTATAGATTGCCACTCTTTCAGCACAGATGCTTAATCCAAGTGAAGCATTTTCTATATTACAACCGGTAAAGATAACCCCTTCCTTGGTCATAACCGCTGATCCAACTGTAAATTTAGAATAGGGGGCGTAGGCATTTAACCTTGCTTCTTCTGCTTTATTTATTAATTTTTGAAAGCTTTTATTCAATTAATTTACCTTCTTTATCATTTTATTTAAGCTAAATTTATAGTCTAAAGAAAGATAGTATGAGTATATTAAATAATTTTTTGAACAATTATATATTTATACAGTCAGTTTAGCTTGTTTTTTGTTTTTTTTGTCTGGTATGTTGTAGAAATAAGATAGTCATCAAAATGATAATACCAATTACATCTGTCATTAAATCTGGCGAGATAAGCAAAATGGCACTAATTAATAATAAGATACGTTCATAGAATGGTGTCTTTACTAACAAATAACCACCAGCAGCAGCACCCAGAGACAGTACCCCTGCTAAGGAGGTTATCACTAATTGGATAGTTTGAATAAAAGAGCCGCCTAATCCCATTAAAGCCGGATTTATAGCAAAAATATAGGGAATCATAAAACCAGCTACCGCTAATCGAACAGAAATAAAACCAGTTCTCATAGTGTTACCTCCTGCTATACCTGCACCAGCAAAAGCTGCTACAGCAACTGGTGGTGTTAAATCAGCAATAACTCCAAAGTAAAGAATAAACATATGGGCAGCTAAAGGTAAAACTCCCAATTGGATTAAGGCCGGAGCTGCCATAATAGACAAAATAATATATTTGGCAGTAGTTGGCAAGCCCATTCCCAGTAAAATAGAGGCAATCATGGTAAAAAATAAAGTTAGTAGTAGATTTCCACCTCCTAATGATACTATACCATTGGCAATTTTAAGACCCAAACCAGTCAAGGTTACTACACCTACTACCATGCCGGCACAGGCACAAGCTGCAGCAACTCCCAAGGCTCCTTTGGCACCGTCTTCAAAGGCACCTAAAAGACCTTTTAAGTTGAGCCGGGTCTCTTTTTTAAGCATGCTAACTGCCAGGCTCATAACAATTGCCCAAAAAGCAGCAAACAGTGCCGTGTAGCCCCTAACCAATAAATATACCAAACCTATAATTGGTACTAAAAGATGTCCCTTTTCTTGCAATACTTCTTTTGCCTTGGGTAATCTTTCTTTTGGTAAACCTTTTAAATCATATTTGCAAGCTTCTAAGTGGACCATGGTTATAACCGCAATATAATAAATAATAGCAGGGATGATAGCAGCGGCAGCTATTTTTATATAAGGAATTTCTAAAAATTCAGACATAACGAATGCTGCAGCACCCATAACAGGTGGCATAATCTGTCCTCCTGTGGAGGCAGCGGCTTCTACCGCTCCAGCAAAATCCTTTTTATAGCCTATACTCTTCATCAATGGTATAGTAAAACTTCCGGTGGTAACCACGTTGGCAACTGAACTTCCATTAATTGAGCCCATAAAACCACTGGCTATAACTGCAACTTTAGCAGGTCCACCAGTAGTATGCCCAGCCAAGGCCATAGATAAATCGATAAAAAATTTTCCCATTCCAGTTTTATTTAATACTGAACCAAAGAGTATGAAAAGAAAGACAAATGAGGAAGAAACCCCAAGAGGAATGCCATAAATACCCTCTGTTTGCATATAGAGATGTTCAATAATCCTTTCTAAAGAATAACCACGGTGGGCAAGAAAGCCAGGCATGTAAGGACCAAAATAGGCATAAATTAAAAATACCACTACCACTATTGGTAACTCAGGTCCAATTGCTCTTCTAGTAGCTTCTAAAACTAATAATATAGTAATACCACCCATAATTAGATCTATTCTACTTGGTAATCCTGCTCTAAAAACAAGTTCATTATAATAGATGATAAGATATAAACTAGTAAATGCTCCTAATGTTGCTAATACTATATCCCATAATGGTACTTTTGATTTATCACTGCCAATTCCCTTTTTAGTGGTTGGGTATAGTAAGAATATCAAAGCTAAGGTAAAAGCCAGATGTAGTGCTCTTTGTTTTAAAGCTAACCATAAACCAAAACCACCAGTGTAAAAATGAAAAAGAGACATACTGATAGCTATAATGGAAATAATTATAGCAATATAACCGATTGGTCTTCTGATATTGGATTCAGTATCATACTGTTCTAATAATTTTTGCACATCAATTTTTTCATGTGCCTCAGTTAATTCTGTTATATTTTTTTTAGATTCATTTTCTTTATCTATATTATCCTTCAAATTTTTCTCCTCCTCCCAAGCCCTTAATTTTTAAGGAAATAATCAATTAAATTTAAGCGAAGAATGTCAATTGTTAATAATCCATTGCCTATTGTTCCTGATAAATTTATTTTTTGATCTTCAAAAATAAAAATATTACCACGATCTTGATAAACTCGATAATATAATGGTGTTTCTATTTTTCTAAACATATTTTTAATTTTAAACTTTCCATCTTCACTAACAAAAATTTCATTTCCAAATGCAGCATAAGGTAAGCCAGCTCCATGGTCATAAAAATGGGTTTCGGTAAGTATTAATTGGCCCTCACTGTCTATTTCAAAAAATTCCCAGACCGGGGTTTGAGCAACAGAATGAGTATATATTAAGATAAACTGTTTACCTGGAAAAATTTTTTCTTGAAAAATTATTTCTTCTTCAGGGATTTTTTTTATAGTGATAACATAGAAAGAACTATTTAAATAAAATATAATAATAACTAATAATAAAAATAAAATTATATTTAATTTTTTCTTCATTAAATTTTCAGAATATTCTCATCTAGCGAAGTATAAACAAAATATAAAATAAGATAATAAAGAGAAATCCGGGTACAATTATATTAATAAAATAATAGTACCCGGAGCAAACTTCGTATCAATATTTAAGATACCTACGATTATTCAATTAACCCAATTTCTTTGTAATAAAGCTCTGCACCAGGGTGAAGTGGAATAGCCATTCCAGCAAGAGCAGTTTCTAAAGTGATATTTTTACCTTGAGCATGAACCTGCACTAATATATCTAAATTTTCCCATAGAGCTTTTGTTATTTTATAAACTAAAGTAGGATCTAATTGAGAATCACAAATCCAAAGTGCTGGTGTAGCCAAAGCCAAAACTGGTTCCTCTACGCCAGTATAGATTCCAGCAGGGATTTCGGTGATTCCATAATAAGGAATCTCTTCTACTAATTTTTCGGCTACTTCTCTATCTACGGGTACCAAAACAAGGTCACGAATAGTAGCAATATTGATAATACTGGAAGTGGGATAACCAGCAGTAACAAAACCAGCATCTATTTGCCCATCGATTAGGCGATCTGCTACTTCGTTAAAGTCAATATAATCAACACTCATATCATCATAGGTCAGACCGTGAGCATTTAAAATAATTCTGGCATCAGCTTCTGTCCCGCTATTGGGAGCACCTACACCTACTCTTTTTCCTTTTAAATCGGCAATGGTTTTAACTCCAGAAGCTTTGGTAGCAACAATATGGATTGTCTCTGGATATAAAGAGGCAATTCCTCTTAAATTAGTAATTGGTTCTTTGCCTGCTTGTAGTCCGGAAGCAGTATAACACCAATAAGTAGTGTTAGCTTGGGAAAAGGCAGTCTCAATTTGGTGACGAGCAATTAAATTACAATTAGCAATTGAAGCACCAGAAGTTTGAGCGGTTACTATCAAACCTTCCACCTTATTGGATAGCAACTGAGCTAAGGCACCTCCCAGTGGATAGTAAGTACCCCCTGTACCACCAGTAGCAATTGCAATAAATTTTTGAGCAAAGACATTAGTTCCCAGGGTAGCAACTAAACATATTACCATAAATAATATAACTATTTTTTTACTCATAATAACTAACCTCCTTAAATTAATTACTTAATTTTAATAGCTAATAAATTATCCTTATTTATATTTTTACCACTCTCCTCTCTACAAATTTTTAACTTAGTAAAAATGATTAATATGCTTGAATAATTATTCATTTACATTATAATTATGCATTATTTTCATTAAAAATACAACTTTTTTTATTAATTTTGTTTTATCTCAGTGTTTTCTTTCCAAAATATAATTATAAATTTTTTCTTCTAAACTTCTCATTTCTTTCGCTTCTAGTTCCAAGTTATGATCATAACCAATTAAATGTAAGAAACCATGAATAGCAAGTAATATTAATTCATCTTGTAGAGAATGACCCAAAGATATTGCTTGCCTTTGGGCAGTCTCAACAGAAATTACAATATCACCAAGTAAATATTCATTTACGATATCAGGTGGAGGAAAGCTTTCTTGCCCTTCTAATAAGCTAAAAGCCAAAACATCAGTTGGAGCATCAATATTTCGATACATTTTGTTCAGATTTTGTATTTCTTTATCATCGGTTAATAATAAACTAACTTCACTTATTTCTTTTTGTTTCGTCAGTTCCATTGCTTTCTGCAGTGCTTTTTTTAATTTCTGAAGATTTATTATCTGTTTCTGGTTGTTTTTTATCTGTATTTTCACTCTGAGAACGTTCCTTTTTTAATTTGTTTATTAAGTCGTCATCGGGGTATTCTACTCTGTTATGAAACATGCCGGTTAATATTTTAGAAAATACCTCTTTAATCTTGTTTAGCTCTCTTAAGGTAAGATTACATTCATCTAATTGGCCATTTTCTAAATTTCTGGTAATAACATTTTGAGTTAGGCTCTTAATTCTACTAGAAGTAGGACTATTAAGCGTTCTGGCTTCAGCTTCAAGCATGTCTGCTAATAGTATAATACCCGCTTCTTTAGTTTGGGGTTTGGGTCCAGAATATCTATAGTTTTCCTCATTGACTTCGGTAGATTTATTGGAACTAGTCTGTAATGCCTTGTGATAAAAATAACTGATAATACCTGTTCCATGATGCTGATTGATAATGTCAATAATTGATTTAGGTAATTTATATTTTCTGGCCATATCAATTCCATCTTTTACATGAGAAGCGATAACCAGGGCACTTAAGCTAGGCTCCATATCATCATGAGTATTTTTATATGCCTCTTGATTTTCAGTAAAAAAATATGGTCTTTTCAACTTACCTATATCATGATAATAAGCTCCTACGCGAGCTAATAAAGAATTTGCTCCAATTTCTTCTGCAGCTGCTTCGGCTAAATTGCCTACTATTACACTATGGTGATAAGTACCAGGGGCTTCTACTAACAATTGTCTTAATAAGGGTTGATTTGGATTTGACAATTCCATTAATCTAAATGAAGAAGAAATATCAAAAAAGCTTTCCAAAAAAGGGAGAATACCTATAGTTAAAATAGCAGAAATAAAACCATTTAATAACCCCAACAGGTTGTTTTTCAATATAATATCTGTCGAATGCCCATGTATTAATCCCAATGCTGTTATGGAAAATATATTTACCAGGGCAATAAAAAGGCCAGCACGAGTTAAGCTAGAACGTTGGGTAGCTTTTCGAATACTAAATATGGAAATAAGGCCTCCGGCTAGGGCTACAATCATATAATCTATCTCGCCAAAAAAAATGATTCCAATATTAAAACTAATTAAAAAAGTCATCCATATAGCCAAACGGGAATCAATAGTTATTGCTATCAGCATAGAAACAAAAGCTACTGGAATTAAATAAGCAGAAACTTCTCCAATAACCTTAGCAATAAAAATAATAGTAAGATATAATACTCCTAACAAAATCAACTTATTAGTCTCGTGATAAACTGTTTTATGATATGTAAAAATATATAAAGCTAAGAGAAAAATAAGAATAGAATTCAATATTAGCAAACCCAATATATTCTGAAAATTCATAACTGGATTTTGTAATCCTAATGCCTCTAATTTTTCAATATGTTCTGGAGTAACAATTTCTCCCTTTCTAATAATAATCTGATCTTTTCTAATAACATTTTTTACCTCCTTTACTGCTGCGATTGCCTCTTGTTTTTTTAATTGGGTTGCTTCTTCATCCAAAAATAGACTTGGTTTTAAAAAGACTGTCCCTATTTCTCCAGCTAGAACAGCAGTATAAGGATTACTAGCTAATTCACTAATTTCTCTTAAAATTTGTTTCTTTGCCTCTTCCATATCGTTTTCTCTAACACCCTGTTGCATAATCTTCTTAACTGCCTGATTCACATTCTGCTCAATCTCTTTAAGAGAAAATTGATCTAATGTTACTAAATTTAACATGATTGTGCTTTCTAAATTAATAGAATATTTTTCTTTAATCATTTCTAAATCATCATTAATTGAAGGATCAATTATTAATTGTTTTGTTTCTTGGTTATTTTTTATCTGATTTTCATCAAAATGATATTTATTTCTCAGTTCTTTTATATCTGAAAAAAAATTAGTTAATTCTTTTTCTACATTTTCAATACTAGCTAAGTTGAGATGGTAAACTTCACGAATAGATTTTGCTGCTTCTTCTCTTAATTTTTCAGTAGCCTTTTCATCAACAAATTCAATAGTTTTTGGAGAAACAATATCGCGAGGAGCAACTTCTCCAACTTTTAAAATAATTTTACTTGGTATGAAATTTATTGATAAAATAAAGGTAACTAAAATAATTAAAAGAAAAAAAATTGCTATTCTTTGCAAAGTATTTTTTTGTAATATTTTAATATTTTTTCTATTGATTTTATTTATGTTCATCTTCATGGTAATTATTTATTGTATTTACTTCAGTTTTTTCATTGCTTTGGCATTGGTAAGCATTTTCATAAGCAAGAATTATTTCTTTTACTAATCTATGCCTAACTACATCCTTCTTTCCCAAATAAACAAATTCAATACCTTGAATATTTTTAAGTATCTTGGCAATACTTGTTAAACCAGAATTTGTTTTTTGTGGTAAATCTACTTGGGTAATATCGCCGGTTACGATAATTTTAGAACCAAAACCAAAACGTGTTAAAAACATTTTCATTTGCCCTAAGGTAGTATTTTGGGCATCATCCAATATAATAAAAGAATTATTTAAAGTACGTCCTCTCATATAAGCAAGGGGGGCAATTTCAATAATTCCATGCTCTAAATAATTTTGAAATTTATCGGAAGGCATCATTTCATATATTGCGTCATAAAGAGGTCTGAAATAGGGATCAATTTTTTCCATTAAATCTCCTGGTAAAAAACCAAGACTTTCTCCTGCTTCTACAGCAGGTCGTACTAAAATAATTCTATCAACCTCTTTTTTCTTTAAGGCAGAAATGGCAATGGCTACTGCTAAATATGTTTTTCCGGTTCCGGCGGGTCCAATAACAAATAATATATCATTATTTTTAATCTTTTCTAAAATTTGTTTCTGCCCAAATGTTTTTGGTCTAATTATTTTATCTTTTTTAAAAACTTGAATTTCCATATTATATAATTCGTTTAATTGAAATGAATTGTTCTCTTTTATCATATCTATTTGATATCTTATTTCTGATAGATTAACCGGATTGCCATCACGAATAATCAATAATAAGTCCTCAATAACTTTCACTGCTTGTTGGACATTACTTTTTTTGCCAGAAATGGTAAGATAATTACTGTTTCTTGTTGAAATTTTTACTGATAAAGATTGACAAATGAAATTAACCTTAGAATCAAGTTGTCCAAATAATTCTCTTAATTCATCTTTATTTTTAATTAAAACAGATTGTTCAGGCATTATTTATTCCAACATTTTATTAAAATCGCGATACTAGATAGATACTATTAAATTGAAAAATTAATTTATATAATTTATATACTTTATATAGGCAACATATTATATCCAATTTATAAAAATCTTGCAACTGTGAACATTCAAGGGGAATCCTCCCCCTTGATAACCCTTGTAATAAGAGCAAGGTAATAATTTATTCACCCTCCCCTCTCCCTTCTAAGGGAGAGGGTAATAAAGCTATTCTCTAAAAAATTTTGTAAATAGCTTCAATATATTACTATATAATAAAGGATAAAGATTTTTAAGAGTATCAGAATTCCTTTGAAATTCTAATATTATAAAATATAAAAAAAAGATCCAGCTTTTGAAAATCTGGATCTTTCATCTTAATTAATAAAGAAACCTTAAATGTTTTTCAAGGTAAATTTTTTCAGACTTAAATTCTGCCTCTCCTTTTCTTTTTTCTTTGTGCTGCAATCAATTTTCTCTTTCTTCTTTCACTCGGTTTCTCATAATATTCATGTTTTTTAATGTCAGATATAATTCCACTCTTCTGACATTCTTTTTTAAAACGCCTTAACGCGTGGTCAAATTCTTCATCTTCTCTAACTCTTATTGTTGTCATGCCCTCACCTCCTTTGCTGAAATGCATTTTAGGGTAATCATTTATCTCCCTTAAAACATATTCTTAATTAAGAAAGAATATATCTTATAGTATCGAATTTCTTTTTTTAGAATTCTGATACTATAAGATACAGAATAAACTATTTTAAATTATATTATATTATCAGAAAAGTTTCAAGGAAATACTGTGAGTTTTTTCCAGGTGATATTATGTAATTTATTTATTTTTCTTCATAAATGTTTTGCTTTACTTAATTTATTAATTATGTTAAACTCTTGTAAAAATCTAAATAATACTTTAATTTATAAAAATAATTATTGGAAAGGAGAAATAACTATTGAAAATAAATTCTAAAATATTTTCCTTTTTTTTGGTAGTTTTATATTTTTCTATGTTATTTTTTTCAGCTGTCGTTTTTGCTCAGGAAATAAGTCCAGAAGAAGGCGATAAAAATATCTTAGCTACTGTTAATGACCAGAATATTACCTTAGCGGATTTTGAACTATATTGGAATGCCATTCCGGAACAATATAAAATGCAATTAACTAAAGAAGATTTATTAGAACAAATCATCCTGCAAACATTATTAATTCAAAAAGCCGATGAAATCAATTTAAGAGAAGATCCTCAGGTGGCCTTTCAAATTAAAAATACCACCGAACAAATTCTAATTCAATCTTTAATAGAAAAAGAAATTATCGAAAAGACGTTATTAAGTGATGATGACATTGAGTTATATTATGAAGAAAATAAAGAAAACTATTGGAAAGAAGAAGAAATTCATGCTTTTGATATTTTAATTGAAACCAGAGAACAGGCTGAAGAAGTTCGTCAAAAATTAGAGGAAGGTATGGATTTTTCTATTTTAGCACAAGAATCATCTATTGCTTCTAGCGCTGCTCAGGGTGGAGATATTGGTTTTATCAGCAAAGGTACTCTAACTGCTGAAATTGAGGAGCAATTATTTTTGTTAAATCCTGGTGACATTAGTGACATTATCCCAACTGAGAAAGGATTTCATATTTTTAAAGTAATAGAAAAAAATCCGGCACACTACTTAGCATTGGAAGAGGTTAAAGAAGAAATAAAATACCAATTACTTCCTCAAAAGCAGCAACAAGCTTTTGATCAATATTTAAAAGAAATTGAAGAGCAAGCAATAATTGAAAAAAATTTGGAATTATTGAAAGAAAGCAATAATTCGTCAGAATAATTATTTAGAAAGATTTAGCTAACAACATAGCAAAGAAAATTAAATTAAAATTTAAGAGTAATAAGATAAGAATAGTAGAAGAGTATAATAAGATTTATTCATCCTCTCCCCTACTTCTTGCTTCGAGTAAGAGGCAAAGGAAAGGATGAATATTTTTTTCTTTTTTTAAAAATCTTATTATTAATTGAATAATCTTTTTAATCTATTCATGCCTTCTTCGATTTCAGAGATAGAAGTGGCATAAGATAATCTCAAATATCCTTCAGCCTCAAATGCGCTACCAGGAACCACGGCTACTTCCGCCTTATTTAAGATATAGTCAGCCAATTGCAGGGAAGTCTTAATCTCTTCTCCATCAAAAATAATACCAGCATCTAAAAGATTAGTAACATCAGGAAAAGCATAAAAAGCTCCTTTTGGTAAATCACATTGAAAGCCCTTAATTTCATTAAGCTGAGCAACCATAAATTTTCTTCTTTTATCAAATTCATCATGCATTTTAGTAATCGAACTCTGATCACCAGTTAAAGCTTCGACACTAGCCTTTTGAGCAATGGAATTGGCATTTGAGGTGCAATGACCTTGAAATTTACCCATTCCGGAAATAATCTCTTCAGCACCAGCAGCATAGCCTATTCTCCAACCAGTCATAGCATAGGATTTGGAAACACCATTGACTAAAATTACTCTTTTTTTAATCTCCGGACCCAGAGAAGCTATGGAAATATGTTTTACACCATCGTAAACCAGTTTTTCATAAATTTCATCACTCAGGCAATAAATATCTTTCTGAACAAGTAGCTTTGCAATTTTTTCTAATTCTGCTGGGTCATAAACAGAGCCAGTAGGATTATTTGGGCTATTTAACAATAATAATTTTGTTTTATCAGTAATATATTTTTCCAATTGTCTGGCAGTTAGTTGAAATTGTTCTTTTTGAGAAGTGGGAATGAAGACTGGTTTTGCCTGGGCTAATTTTATCTGTTCTGTATAACTTACCCAGCATGGTGTAGGTAATAATACTTCATCTCCTGGATTGCAAAGTGTCATTAGGGCATTGTAAAGAGAGTGCTTTGCCCCATTTGAAATAAGAATCTCATTTATCTTATATTCTATACCGTTATCTTTTTTTAATTTTTCTGTTACTGCCTGTTTGAGTTCCTGAATACCTGAATTAGTAGTATAGTGAGTAAAGCCTTCTTTAATAGCCTTAATGGCTTCTTCTCGAATGTTATCAGGCGTATCAAAATCTGGTTCTCCTGCTCCAAAACTTATAATATTCTTTCCTTCTGCTTTCATCTTTAAAACCTGGGCAGTAATAGCTAAGGTCTGAGAAGGTGCTATATTTTGTATACGTTCTGCCAATATATTCATAAAACAAGAATACCTTTCTATTTATCTATTTACAAATATCATTATACAAAATCTAACCAATCAAGATATTTTTTTTCTTTACCAGTAAATACCTTAAACAATTTATCCTGAATTTCTTTACTAATTGGTCCTCTTTCACCTGAACCAATAGTATAATGGTCAATTTCTCTAATAGGTGTCAACTCTGCTGCTGTACCCGCAAAAAAAGCCTCATCGGCAGTATATAAAACATCACGAGCTACAAACTCTTCTCTAATTTCATAACCCATATCTTGAGCAATAGTAATTACTGTTTTTCTAGTAATTCCGTCTAATACCGCAGTTAAGGGAGGGGTATAAATAATGCCCTCTTTTACCCAAAAAATGTTTTCTCCAGGTCCTTCTGCAACATAACCATTACTATCTAATAATATAGCTTCTTCTACACCAAATTCGATAGCCTCCATACTAGCGAAAACTGAATTTATATAGTTGGCACATATCTTTGCTTTGGCAGAAGTAGAATTGATGTGGCTACGTTGCCAGGAAGATATCATAGCACTGATACCTTTGCTTAAGGCCTCCTCACCTAAATAAGCTCCCCACTCCCAAGCAGCAATCATGACTTGTACCGGACAACTAAAGGGATTTATGCCCAGTTTTTTATAACCACGATATACTAATGGTCGTATATAACAACTATCTAAATGATTAATTTTTACTGTTTCTTTAATTGCTTTAGAAATCTCTTCTTTAGAAAAAGGAAGTTCTAACCTCAATATTTTTGCAGAATTAAACAATCTTTCTACATGTTCTTTTAATCTAAATACCGCTGTTCCCTCATCAGTTTTATAAGCTCGTATCCCTTCAAAAACACCACTGCCATAATGCAAAGCATGTGTTAGGACATGTATCTTGGCATCATCCCAAGCTACAAATTTACCATCCATCCATATTTTTTCTGTCTTCATATTTCTATTACCTCCAAAAATTTTTTTTATATTTTTTTTAAATAAATGTAAAAAGAATAGTATCTTTCTTCATTTTTCATATAATCTCTGGTAAATATAATCAATATTCCTGATAAAATAATTATAATCGAAACAGGAAATTATTTGCTCTCTGGTTAAATATTTATTAATTTCTTGATGTTTTAATATCATCTCTTTAAAGTCATTTTCATTTTCCCAGGATTTAAGAGCAATATCCTGGACTAATTGATAGGCCTTTTCCCGGGGAACCCCTTTCTTGGTAAGCTCTATCATTACTCGTTGAGAAAAAATAAGGCCTCTGGTAATTTCTAAATTATTTTTCATTCTTTCTTGCTTAACTTTTAAGTTAGCTAATACCCCAATAAATTTATGTAACATATAATCCAAAAGTATGGTGCTATCAGGCAAAATAATTCTTTCTACCGAGGAATTAGAAATATCACGTTCATGCCATAGGTTGTTATTTTCTAAAGCAGATACGGCGTATCCCCTGAGAACCCTTGATAAACCGCATATTCTTTCGCATATAACAGGATTTTTTTTATGAGGCATAGCAGAAGAACCTTTTTGATTAGAAGAGAAACCTTCTTCTAATTCTAAAATCTCAGTCCTTTGCAAACTCCTAATTTCAGTGGCAAATTTTTCTAATGAGGAAGCAATAACCGCTAAGATACATAGAAAATAGGCATGATGATCCCTTTGAATAATCTGACTAGATATTTTTTCTGGTTTCAGCCCCAGTTTTTTACATACCATTTCTTCAATTTGTGGTTCCAGATGAGCAAAGGTACCAACTGCTCCAGATATTTTCCCATAACTTACCTCTTCTTTGGCTGTTTTCATTCTTTTGAGATTTCTCATCATTTCGGAATACCATAGACTAAATTTAAATCCCAAGGTAATTGGTTCTGCATGGACACCATGAGTACGGCCAATCATAATGGTATCTTTATGCTGGAAGGCCAACTCCCTTAATATGTTTATAACTTCATTAATATCTTTAATAATAATACTGGACGACTTCTTTAGGATAAGGGCTAAAGAAGTATCTAAAATATCAGAAGAGGTTAATCCCTGATGAAAATAGCGAGAATATTCGCCCAAATTTTCTCCAACATTACTAACAAAAGCTAATACATCATGTTTCATTACTTTTTCTAATTCATTTATTCTATCAATGGAATAAGTGGACTTTTTTTTGATTATATTAAAAGTGTCTTCCTCTAAAATTCCTAACTCTTTACGAGCCTCACAAACTGCTAATTCTACTTTTAACCAGGAATCATATTTCTGATTTTCTTCCCATAGTGATTTCATTGGCTCTAAAGAATATCGATCAATCAATTTTTCTCTCCATTACTATTATCTTGTGCTATTATCTTGGCAAAACTTTTATCTATAATTATATATTAGTTTATTTAAATCTTAAAAACAATATTTAGCGGAAAATTGTTTGGGTTCTTTCAGGGCCTACCGAGATAATGGAAACTGTACAATCAGTAAACTCCTCAATTTTCTGGATATATTTTTTTGTTTTTTCAGGTAAATCCTGATAATCTTTAACCTGACTGATATCCTCTTCCCAACCATCTATTTCTTCATATTCTGGTTTGATGAGCGGAATTAATTCTCCATCAGCGGGAAAATAGTTATATAGTTGATTATTAATTTCATACCATTTACATATCTTTAATTTTTTAAATGAACTAAGTACATCCAATTTAGTTAAAACCATTTCTTCTATCCCATTAATGCGATTGGCATATTTTACTACTACCGCATCAAACCAGCCACAACGCCTCGGTCTACCAGTAGTGGCACCATATTCATGACCATAATCCCTGATTTTCTGTCCTAAAGTATCTGTTAATTCGGTAGGGAAGGGCCCCTCTCCAACTCTGGTGGTATAGGCTTTGGTAATACCAATCACCTTATCAATATAAATAGGACTAATACCACTGCCAATACAAGCATTTCCAGCAATGGTATTTGATGAGGTAACATAGGGATATGTTCCGTGATCTATATCCAGCATGGTTCCTTGGGCTCCTTCAAAAATGATTCTCTTTTTCTTCTTTATTTGCTCTGCCAGAAAAAGAGAACCATCAATAGCAAAATCTTTAATTATCTTTCCATATTGGAAATATTGAGCTATAGTTTTGTCAATATAGTCTTGGGGAAGTTGTATTCGATAATTTTTATATAAATAATCACTTTTCTGTTTTAATTGATTTTCTAATTTAGCCTTTATACTATCAGTATGAATCAAATCACATACCCTTATACCACATCGGGAAAACTTATCAATATAGGCTGGGCCAATTCCCCTTTTGGTGGTGCCAATTTTGCGGGTTACATTTTTTTCTTCCATTTCTTCATCGATTATTTTATGGTAAGGGAATATTAGCTGGGTTTTATAATCAATGAACAATCTTTTTTTTACTTCTATACCATATTTTTGCAAATTCCTTATTTCTTCGAATAATACTTCTGGGTCTAATACTACTCCATTACCAATTAAACAAATTTTGTCCTCATGTAAAATACCGGATGGTAATAAGTGAAAAATAAATTGATTTCCTTCTAATACTACCGTATGACCAGCATTGCTGCCACCTTGATAACGAGCGATTACATCAAAATCTTCAGACAATAAATCGGTAATCTTCCCTTTACCTTCATCTCCCCATTGAGTTCCCACAATAACCAGTGTTGTCATATTTTTGCAGTACCCTTCTTTTCTAATATGTTTTTATTCTTCTGTCTACTAATCTATTCCCATTCAATGGTAGCAGGTGGTTTTGAGCTAATATCATAAAGAACACGATTAATACCATTGACTTGATTAATAATACGATTAGAAATATTTTCTAAAATATGATAAGGTAATTTAGCCCAATCGGCAGTCATACCATCATAACTGGTAACAATTCTCAAAACCAGACTATAATCATAGGTTCTCAAATCACCCATTACTCCCACTGATTTTATGGGAAGTAGAATTCCAAAGTATTGCCATAAACTCTTGTTTAAACCAACCTTCTTAATTTCTTGTTGTATTATATCATCAGCTTCTCTTAAGATGGATAATTTTCCCTGGTCAACTTCACCAATTATCCGTATAGCTAAACCGGGACCAGGGAAAGGCTGCCTCTCTATAATATTTTCAGGTATACCAAGACTCTTACCAATAATTCGAACCTCATCTTTAAACAGATTCCTTAATGGTTCTAAAAGTTTTAACTCCATTTGCTCTGGGAGCCCACCCACGTTATGATGAGATTTTATCTTTACTGATGGACCATGAACCGAAGTACTTTCAATAACATCGGGATAAAGCGTTCCTTGCAGTAGATGGGTAACTTTGCCTATTCCCTTAGCCTTTTCCTCAAATATTTTTATAAAAAGATTCCCAATTATTTTTCTCTTCTCCTCCGGGTCAACAATCCCTCTTAGGGCCTTAAGAAAATCTGAGGAGTAATCATAAGTATGTAAATTAATGTTGAAATTTTTTTGAAAAACTTCTCTAATTTCTTCTTCCTCGTTTTTTCTCAATAAACCTGTATTAATAAAGATACAATGCAGTTGATCTCCTATAGCTTTGTAAGTTAAAAGAGCAGCAACTAAAGAATCAATGCCCCCACTTACCCCTGCTACTACCTTACCATCGCCAACTTCTTGTTTTATATTATTAATAGTTTCTTCAATAAAAATGTTTTCAGTCCATTTTGCGGAACAATTACAGATACGATAGACAAAATTATAAAAAATATTTTTTCCAGCTTCAGTATGGGTCACTTCCGGATGAAATTGTAGTCCATACAATTTTCTATTTTCATCATATATAGCCGCAATTAATCCTTCCTGGCTGACTGCAGCTATATCAAATCCAGCTGGTATTTGTTCAATAATATCATGGTGGCTCATCCAAGTCTTTATCTCATCTGGTAAGTCATAAAATAAATTATTTTTACTTTTTTTAATAATATTGACTTTAGTGTTACCGAATTCAGCCTTTTTACTGCTAGTTACCTTACCTCCCATCATTTTAACAATCAACTGCATACCATAACATATTCCTAAAATAGGAATCTTTAAGGAAAAAAGGTCTTTATTAATAATAGGTGCTTCTGCACTTAAAACGCTATCTGGCCCTCCGGACAAAATAATTCCTTTTGGTTTTTTTTGTGCTAATTTAGGCAATTCAACATTATAGGGGAAAATTTCAGAATATACCTTTAATTCCCTTATCCTTCTGGCAATTAATTGGGTATATTGAGAGCCAAAATCTAAAATAGCAATCCAATCATTAGTAATATTTTTTGACATTTCCACAGCTTTTCCCACAATTGAAATCAAAATTAAAAAATTAATTTGCAATTGATTTATTTCTAATATAAAATAATATGGTATAATGATAATGTGAATATGATAATATTAAAACTTTAACCATTATAGCATAGATACTAATTTTAGACACAATTTTTTATAGTACCGTAATTTTAAAAATTTCGATACTATACTGTTCTTTCTTAAATTAAGGAATAATGCTTTTTACATTACACCATCTCTCTAATCCTCTCTTAGAAGGGAGAGGTAAGGTGAGGGTGATAAATAGTTATCAGTTGGCAATTAACTGTTTTCAGATAAAAGATGCGGGTATAAGTGGATGAGATTGCTTCGTCGCTTCGCTCCTCGCAATGACAAAATGGTATATCGTATTACGTATAATGTATATCGTTAAAATATAGTTGCTAGTTGGAAGTTAATTCAGGGGATCTCAAGGGGAAGAATTCCCCTTGCATATCTTGTTTGATAAAACAAGATAGTATTTTATTGAATTGTATTTTTCTTTCAGGGGTTGTCAAGGGGAAGAATTCCCCTTGCATATCTTGTTTGCAAAACAAGATAGTATTTTATTGAATTGTATTTTTCTTTCAGGGGTTGTCAAGGGGAAGAATTCCCCTTGCATATCTTGTTTTATCTAAAAAGTGTATTATAATTAATAAAATATTTAATCTGGGTGAAGATTTCGGGAGAGTTTTTTCATTTTTGAAAAAACACCGAAGGGGCAAGATGAAAAAACATCCAAACTCTCAGGTAAATGAACCGAAATTGGACAGAACTCTGGAAAGATATTTATATCACCGAAGGGGCAATTCTCTAAAGCAATTGTGGCTGCTAATATATTGCCAAAAGACTTGTTCTGAATATTTTTTAGAGAAAAATCTCTCAGGTCTAAAGACAGAGTCTTATATATAAGATATAGGATTCTGTCTATTTTTTTTATTTACCTAAAATTATTAAATAACAAATAAAAATCATTTAAGGAGGAATTTATGTTATCAGACTTAGAAATTGCTCAACAGACCGAACTACGCCCCATCATCGAGATTGCCTCTTCAGTAGGCATAAAAGAGGAGGAATTGGAACTCTACGGAAACTACAAAGCCAAGGTAAAAGCCAGCATTCTGGATAGATTGCCAGACCGCCCTCAAGCCAAATATATCGTGGTAACTGCTATTACTCCCACCCCCTTAGGAGAAGGTAAGACGGTCACTACTATTGGCTTATCTCAGGGCTTGGCCAAACTGGGTAAGAAGGTCATCACCACCTTAAGAGAGCCCTCCATGGGACCGGTCTTCGGTATCAAGGGTGGTGCTGCTGGAGGAGGTTATTCCCAGGTAGTACCTATGGAAGACTTGAACCTTCATTTCACCGGTGATATCCATGCCGTAGGAGCCGCCAACAATCTCTTATGTGCTATGTTAGATACCCACCTACAGAAGGGTAACCAGATGAACATAGACCTTAATAATATCGGTATCAATCGGGTGGTGGACATCTCCGATCGAGCCTTACGCAAAATTATTATTGGCTTAGGTGGAAAAGAAAATGGTATTCCCCGAGAAACAGGATATGATATCACCGTTGCCTCTGAGGTGATGGCTATTTTAGCTCTGGCTACCAATATCTTTGATTTACGGAAGAGGCTAGCCAGAATGACTGTGGCCTATACTCGTGACGGCCAACCAGTTACCGCAGAAGACCTGAAAGCCGCTGGTGCTATGACCGTCCTACTGAAAGATGCCCTTAATCCTAATCTCATTCAGACCCTGGAACACGGACCCTGCTTCATGCATTGTGGTCCCTTTGCCAATATTGCCCATGGTAACAATTCGGTCTTAGCCGATTTGATAGCTACCAAATTAGCCGACTATGTAGTAACCGAATCCGGCTTTGGCTCTGATATGGGCTTTGAGAAGATGTGTAATATCAAATGCCGCACCAGTAACCTGAAGGTGGATTGTGCTGTAATCGTCTGTACCATCAGGGCCTTAAAGATGCATGGGGGAGTAATTAAGGTAGTGGCTGGTAAACCCCTAGATATGGAGAAGTTAGCTTCCGAGAATTTGCCAGCCGTAGAAAAAGGCTGTGAAAATTTAGCAAAACATATTGAAAATGTCCTCTTACACGGTATCAATCCGGTGGTGGTAATTAATCGCTATCCTACCGATACTCCAGCTGAGCTAGAGCTGATTAAGGAAAAAGGTCTTCAGGCTGGTGCCTCCGCTGTAGTAACCCATGAAGGCTGGGCTAAAGGTGGTGAGGGTTGTCTGGAGCTAGCCCAGGCCGTCTTAGAGGCCACGGAGAAGAAGAATGGTTTTCATTATCTTTATCCCTTAGAAGCCAGTATCAAAGAGAAGATTGAGCTTATTGCCACCAAAATTTATGGTGCTGATGGAGTTAGCTATGAAGAGCCAGCGGAAAGAAATATCCGCTTATTTGAAGCAGTAGGCTTTGGTAAGCTACCTATCTGTATGGCCAAGACCCATCTTTCTCTCTCACATGACCCGGCTATAAAAGGTAGACCTCGGCATTTTAAAGTACCCATAAGAGATATTCGAGCCTCAGTAGGTGCTGGTTTCCTCTATCCCCTCTTGGGGACTATGATGACTATGCCGGGCTTACCATCAGTACCAGCAGCTGCCAAGGTGGATATTGATGAGCAAGGAAATACAGTGGGATTGTTTTAATAATATTGGAGTTCCCTAAAAATATTTTTATAAAAATAGTGAGGTAAAAATTATGTCGAAGAAAGTAATAGAAGGTTTATATTATAGTAAAAGTGATGAGTGGTTAAAAGTAGAGAATAGCATAGGTACAATTGGTATTACTGATTATGCTCAGGAGCAATTAGGTGATATTGTCTATGTGGAAGAAATTAAAAAAGGGGCAAAACTTAATAAAGGTGAGGTACTGACTACTATAGAATCAGTTAAGGCTGTTTCAGATGTTTACTCACCTGTTAGTGGCGAGATTATTGAAGTTAATCAAAATATAATTAAAGAACCATCCTTAATTAATAAAGACCCCTATGGTGAGGGTTGGTTTGCCAAAATAAAGATAAACAATCCTGAAGAAATAAAAGAGCTTATGAATGCTTCTGATTATAGTGAGTATCGAAAAGAATAGAAAAAATATAAAAAAATAGAGGTGAATTAAAATGAGATATATTCCCTCAACAGAAGAACAACAAAGAGAAATGCTTACAGAGATTGGGGTATCTTCCTTCGAAGAATTAATTGCCAGTATTCCTGAAAAGGTTAGATTAAAAAGAAAACTAAGTCTTCCCCCCGCCCTTGCCGAAAATGAATTAGAAGAAAAAATCGTTCAGATAGCTCAAAAAAATGCTAATTTTTACCAATTAAAGCCATTATTGGGAGCAGGTGCTTACCGTCATTTTGTGCCGGAAGCCGAAAAGGCTTTATTACAAAGAGAGGAATTTTGGACTTGCTATACTCCTTATCAACCGGAATTAAGCCAAGGAACTTTACAGTCCATCTTCGAATTTCAGAGTTACCTTTCCCGGCTAACAAAAATGGAGGTAGTGGTTCCCTCGATTTTTGATGGAGCCTCTGCTACTGCTGAAGCAGCGTTGATGTCTTTAAGGCTAACCCATAAAGATAAAATATTAATATCCTCTTTGCTTCATCCTCATTATCGAGAAACAGTTAAAACCTACCTGGCACCACATGCTGTTAAAATTTTAGAACTACCATTTCGTAATGGCATTACTCAAATTAACAGTATTAAAGATTCTTTAGACGATAACACAGCTGCAGTAATAATTCAAAGTCCCAATTTCTTGGGAGGGATTGAAGATATAGCAGAAATTTCGGAAATAGCTCATCAGAAAAATGCTATGCTTATTCAAGTAATTGCCGAGAGCATGTCCCTGGGTATTTTAAAATCTCCAGGTAATATGAATGTGGATATAGTTTCTGGCAATACCCAATCTTTTGGCTTGGATTTAAATTTCGGTGGTCCTTACAATGCCTTTTTAGCAACGAAAAAACAATATATCAGACAACTACCTGGCAGAATAGTTGGTGAAACAAAGGATAAGAATGGCAAAAGATCCTTTGTTATGACTTTCAGGGCGCGTGAACAGGATATTAGAAGAGAAAAGGCAACCTCTAATATGTGCACCAATCATAATTTAAATGTAGTTGCTGCTAATATCTACCTTTCTCTTTTAGGTACAGAAGGTATTTACCAGTATTCACTTCTCAATCTTAAAAAAGCGCATTATTTGGAAACACAATTACTGAAATCAGGAAAATTTAGAAAACCATTCTCTTATCCTTATTTCAATGAATTTTTACTCGAGTATGAAGGAGACCTTGAAAACCTATCAGAACGGTTGTTAGAAAATAATTTTCTACCACCTCTTTCTGTTCAACAATTTTTTCCTGATGAGAAATTTGAACAAAGTCTACTTTTTGCAGTAACTGAAATATTTTCCAGGGATGAATTAAATCAGATTGTTGATCTTTTATCCCGGTAAGGAGGAATAAAATGAAATTGATTTTTGAAAAAAGTGTTCCTGGTAGAGATGGTTATTCGATTCCTCAAGATTTATTTGATGATATTAAGGCAGAAGAGTTATTACCTGATAAGTATCTGGAGGATAATAAAAAGAACTTAACTGAAGTTTCAGAAGTCGATGTAATTAGACATTTTACCAAACTTTCCAAATTTAATTACGGTGTTGATGATGGTTTATATCCCTTAGGTTCCTGTACCATGAAATATAATCCCAGGATTAATGAAAAAATGTCCAGCTTAACTAATTTTATTTATGCTCATCCCCTTTCCTCACTGGAATTGGTGCAGGGTAACTTAGAGATTATGTATCTTCTTAATCAAATGTTATGTGAGATAACGGCTATGGATCAGTATACCATGGCTCCTGCTTCTGGTGCTCACGGTGAATTAACTGGAATACTAATCATGAGAAAATATTTTTTGGACCATGGTGAAAAAAGATTCAAAATGCTAATTCCCGATTCTGCTCATGGTACCAATCCAGCCTCTGCAGCTATGGGGGGATTTGAAGTAGTAGAGATTAAATCAAATCAAAATGGAACAGTTGATTTGGAATCCTTAGCTTACGCTATGGATGAACAAACAGTAGGTTTAATGCTTACCAATCCAAATACCGTTGGCTTGTATGATGAAGGTATCGAATCCATTGAAAGGATTATCCACCAGAAAGGTGGTTTACTTTACTATGATGGGGCTAATCTCAATGCTTCTTTAGGTATTATTCGCCCTGGAGACGCTGGGTTTGATGTGGTACATCTAAACCTGCATAAAACTTTTTCTACACCTCATGGAGGTGGTGGGCCTGGTGCCGGGGTAATTGGGGTAAAAAAGAATCTTATTCCTTATCTACCAACCCCTCTGGTCGATTTTGATGAGGAGACCAAAAAATACATCTTTAAAGAAGCTGGTGAAAAAAGCATTGGTATGGTCCGTAGTTTTTGGGGCAATTTCTCAGTTTTAGTAAAGACTTTTGCCTGGATTCTATCTTTAGGACCAGAAGATCTTTATCAATGTTCCAAAACCAGTATTATCAATGCCAACTATGTTTTAACAAAACTAAAGAAATATTTTAAACCAGCCTATGATCGTTACTGTGGTCATGAATGTACTTTAACTGCCCGTGAATATAAAAAATATGGTATCAAGACAATACATATTGCTAAAAGATTGATGGACTATGGTTTCCATCCCCCTACCATTTATTTTCCACACTTTGAACCATATGCCGAAGAAACGATCATGATCGAACCACCAGAATCAGAGGGTAAAGAGATCTTAGACAATTTCATTGCTGTTATGATAAAAATTTCCAAGGAGGCTGCAGAAAATTCGGATATATTAAAATCTGCTCCTCACAAAACGCCTATCAGTCAAACTAACGATGTATTAGCCGTTAAAAGACCAATCTTGACCTACGATGATGAGTTGGAATTAAAAGATGAATTGAACTATCAGGAAAAAGATATTGATTTTTAATCAATTGTTACAAGGAGGATAAAATGGAAGAAAATTTCTTATTAAAGACACCCTTACATGATGAACATCTTAGCCTGAAAGCTCGCATGATCCCCTTTGATGGATTTGATATGCCAGTTCAGTATAGTAGTATCATTGAAGAACATATGGCTGTTAGAGAAAAAGTTGGTATCTTTGATGTATCCCATATGGGAGAAATTGAGATTAAAGGACCAGATGCCGTTTCTTTTGTAGATTATCTTTTAACTAATCGAATATCTAATATGAAAGATAATGCTATTAAATATTCTCCCATGTGTTATCCCCATGGCGGTCAGGTAGATGACCTTTTTGTCTACAAAATCAGCAATCGCTTTATTCTTTTAGTGGTAAATGCCTCACCCAACTATTCAGAAAAGGATGAACAATGGATTAAAAAACAGAATATTGGTTTTGATGTAGAAATTTGTAATAAAAGCAAAGAATATGGTGAAGTAGCTATCCAGGGACCACTGGCAGAAAAAATGTTAAATCCTTTCTTTAAAGGTGAACTTTTTTTAACAGAGTTAGAAAGATTTAAATTTGCCTACGGTACCCTTTTTGGGAAAGATGTTCTGATCTCACGTACTGGTTATACGGGAGAAGATGGGTTTGAGGTATATACTGCTAATAGTGCTGATATAGTTGACATCTGGCATCACTCCCTAATCGAAGGCGAAAGTTATGGCATTAAACCCTGTGGCTTGGGAGCACGAGATACCACTCGCTTTGAAGTTGCTTACTGGCTCTATGGGAACGATATAGACGAACATATCAACCCCTTAGAAACAGGTCAAGAATGGGCAGTAAAATTTGATAAAGAAAAATTTATTGGTAAAGATAGCCTGTTAAAAATTAAACAGGAAGGTATCACTCGCCAATTAGTTGGTCTTTTTGTTCCTCAAGGAGGAATCCCTAGAAATAAGATGGAAGTTTATAAAGATAACCATAAAATTGGATTTATTACCTCAGGTAACTATTGCCCTTCCTTGAAGAAGGTTTATGCCATGGCGTTATTAGATTTACCTTTTACCAAAGTAGGTACCCAGGTTGACATTATGATTAGAAATAAAGCGGTACCAGCAGAAGTGGTCCCATTACCATTTTTATTGCCCTTCAATAAGAGATAATGTCTATTAAGGTTGACGGAGAGGACTTCACTCTCACCTAACCTCTCCCTTCAAGGGAGAGGGATGAGGGATAGTGAAAATTTTTGAGCAATAAGTTATACCAGCATTTGACAATATACTATAATAAATTAAAAAAGAAAGGAGGTTTAGCAAAATTTCGATTTTGGGAGGTGATCAATTTATTTTGAAATAGTTGTGTTTAATCTCTTTTAAATAGAGCTGTGTATTATCTATTTTAACTATTAATTAATAAATAATGATAAAATTTGGGAGGTTAAATAAGTATGACTGCAATCATGAACTTTTTAACTGTGATTGATGATTTTGTCTGGGGACCACCCATGATGGTATTATTGGTTGGAACAGGAATATTTCTCTCCATTCGGGTTGGTTTTCCTCAAATCTTTCATTTTGGTTATGGCTGGAAGGTATTTTTTAGCGGAGCTTTTAAGAGAGATAAAGACAAAAGAGGTGAAGGAGAAATTACTCCTTTTCAAGCCTTAGCTTCTACCCTGGCTGCTACTGTTGGTAATGGAAATATTGCTGGAGTGGCAACAGCAGTTGCTTCAGGTGGACCAGGTGCTTTAGTGTGGATGTGGTTAGCAGCCTTTTTTGGAATGTGTACCAGAATGGCTGAAGCAACTCTGGGTGTCAAATATAGAATCAAAGATAAAGATGGAGCTTTTGCAGCAGGTTCTATGTATTTCATTGAAAGAGGTTTGGGTCAAAAATGGTTGGGTTGGCTATTTGCCTTGTTTGGAGCCATTGCTGCCTTTGGTATAGGGGATATGGTACAGACTAATTCCATGGCTTTAGTGGGAAAGAGTGTTTTTAATATACCGGTAGTTGTAACAGGAATAGTCCTTACTTTTCTAGTCTGGATAGTAATAATAGGGGGGATTAAAAGAATTGGTGAAGTATGCGAATTATTAGTCCCCCTTATGTGTATCTTCTATATTGTGGGAGGACTCATTATTATAATTACCAAAATTAACTTACTACCCTGGGCTATTGGGGAAATATTTAAATCTGCTTTTACAGGTAGAGCTGCCTTTGGAGGTTTTGCAGGAGCTACTGTTGCTCAAGCAATGAGATATGGAATAGCCAGAGGGATATTTTCCAATGAAGCTGGTTTAGGTAGCGGTAGTATAGCTCATGGCGTTGCCCAGACTAAACACCCTGCTCGTCAGGGCTGCCTTGGTATGATAGAGACTTGTATTGATACCCTCATTGTTTGTTCTATAACAGGACTGGTTATCATTTTAACTAGATCCTTAGAAACAGGTCTTACCAGTACCGCTCTTACTGCTCGAGCATTTAGTAGTGTATTGGGAGTAATAGGTGGACCTATTGTAGCCATCGGTTCTTTGTTATTTGGTTATTCTACTATTATCACCTGGTGTTATTACGGTCAACAATGTTCCCGGTATATCTTAGGGCCTGCTGTTATTAAACCCTATGCCTGGCTTTTTGTAATCGTTGCTTTCCTTGGTTCAGTAGTTGAAGTTCCTTTTGTCTGGCTACTTACCGATGCCCTTAATGGAGCTATGGCTATCCCGAACTTAATTGGTTTACTCTTCTTAAGTGGTATCTTTGCTAAAGAGGTAAAAGAATACTTCTCTAATCCAGAACTACTAGATCATTAAAATATTGAGATATCATATCAATCTTGTTAATATTTAGACTTACTTAGGTGGGGGGTTGAGCATTAACCCCCCAATTTATATCTATTTCATATTTAAGAAAGGTTTTGAAAAATGATAATCGGTATACCTAAAGAGATTAAAGATAATGAGAATCGAGTAGCTATTACCCCAGCTGGAGTAAAGGCCTTTATAAAAGCAGGTCATCAGGTATTAGTTCAAAAATCAGCTGGCTCAGGTAGTGGAATAACAGACCAGGAATATAGTACTGCTGGTGCTTCTCTTCGAAAAGAAGCTGTAGAAATTTTTCAGGAAGCTGATATGATTATGAAAGTAAAAGAACCAATGCCTCCTGAATATTCATTAATTAAAGAAGGACAGATTATTTTTACCTATTTTCACTTTGCTGCCTCTCGTGAACTAACACAAGCTATGATGGAGAGAAATTGCATCTGTATTGCTTATGAAACGGTGGAGACAGAAGACGGGACTCTTCCACTTTTAGCACCGATGAGTGAGGTGGCCGGCAAAATGGCTGGTCACCTAGTAGCTTATTATTTGGCTCTGCCCTGTGGTGGACGAGGTGTCTTGTTAGGGGGAGTACCCGGTGTCAAACCAGCCAAGGTTGTAGTAATTGGCGGTGGAACAGTAGGAACCAATGCTGCCAAAGTAGCAGCTGGTATTGGAGCTAATGTTACTATTTTAGATATAAATTTGAACCGTCTCAAATATTTAGATGATATAATGCCTAAAAATGTAATTCTTCTGGCTTCCAATCAATTCAATGTTGAAGAAGAACTTAAAGATGCTGATGCTTTAATCGGTGCAGCCTTGATACCAGGGGCACCAGCACCTAAAGTGGTTAGCGAGGAGATGGTTAAGATGATGCCCAGGCATTCAGTTATAGTTGATGTCGCTATTGATCAGGGAGGATGTATCGAGACCAGTAAACCTACTTCTCATAGCAATCCAACATATCTGATGCATGATGTTTTACACTATTGTGTTACCAACATGCCAGGTGCCTTTGCCAGAACCTCAACTTTTGCCTTAACTAATGCCACTTTACCCTATGCTCTGGAAATTGCCAACAAAGGTTATCAAAAAGCACTTATTAGTAATCCTGCTATTGCTAAGGGACTCAACGTTATAGATGGAAAGGTAACTTATAAACCGATAGCTGAGGCATTTGGTTATCAATACTATCCTATAGATGAGTTGTATCAATAATATTTAACTTTAATTACTTCTGACTTTCTTTTTAGAAAAAGTCAAGCCCCCTTTCTATTTAAAGAAAGAGGGCTTTTTTAATCTTAGTTATCCATCTTAGGTAATTAATTAACAATATTTTCTTATCTAATTAATACATCCCCATTTCGCCACCTGGCATTCCGCCTCCACCTGGCATGGATTGTGCTTTCTTCTCTTCTGGTTTATCTGCAACCAAACATTCTGTAGTTAATACCATACCGGCAATGCTAGCTGCATTTTGTAGTGCTGAACGAGTCACTTTGGTAGGATCGACAATACCCCTTTTAAACATATCAGTAAATTCGCCTTCTTGGGCATCGAATCCGATCCCTTTTTCTTTTCCCTTTAATTGTTCAACAATAACAGAACCTTCAAAACCAGCATTTTGAACAATTTGCTTAGTAGGTTCTTCTAATGCTTTGAGTATGATTTTTAACCCTATCTGTTCATCACCATCCAGTTTATAGTTTTCTAAAGATGGAATAATGTTCAGTAGTATAGTACCGCCACCAGCGACAATACCTTCTTCTACTGCTGCTTTAGTAGCAGAAAGGGCATCTTCTACCCGATGCTTTTTCTCTTTCAATTCAGTTTCCGTAGCAGCACCAACATTAATTACCGCAACGCCACCAACCAGTTTACCCAATCTTTCTTGTAACTTTTCTTTATCATAATCAGAAGTGGTCTCTTCAATCTGAGCTCTAATCTGAGCCTCTCTCTTCTTTATTTCTTTAACATCTCCTTTACCACCCACAATAATAGTCTCTTCCTTATTTACTTTAACCTGATGGGCAGTGCCTAACATGGAGATATCAGCATTCTCCAATTTTAAGCCAACCTCTTCTGAAATAACCTGGCCACCGGTTACGACAGCAATGTCTTCCAACATTTCTTTTCTTCTATCCCCGAAACCGGGAGCTTTAACAGCAACACAATTTAAGGTACCTCTAATTTTATTAACTACTAAGGTAGCCAGGGCTTCTCCTTCCACATCTTCAGCAATAATGAATAGAGCTTTACCCATCTGGGCAACTTTCTCTAAAATGGGCAGTAAACCCTTCATATTACTTATTTTAGCATCAGTAATTAAAATCAGTGGGTCATCTAACAAGGCTTCCATCCGCTCAGCATCAGTTACCATGTAGGGAGAAATATAACCTTTATCAAATTGCATTCCTTCCACCACATCCAGTGTAGTGCCCATAGTTTTAGACTCTTCCACAGTGATAACTCCATCTTTCCCTACCTTCTCCATGGCATCAGCAATAATATTACCAATTTCTCGGTCAGCAGCTGAAATTGTAGCAACATTGGCAATAGATTCTTTGTCTTTAATTTCTATGCTTAATTTTTTTATTTCTTCCACGGCTTTATCAACTGCTTTTTGTATTCCCCTTCTTAACATCATAGGATTTGCCCCAGCAGCAACATTTTTTAATCCTTCATGTAATATTTTTTGAGCTAATACTGTTGCAGTAGTTGTTCCATCACCTGCTATATCATTTGTTTTAGTAGCGACCTCTTTTACAAACTGAGCTCCCATATTTTCAAAGGGATCTTCTACTTCAATTTCGCGAGCAATTGTTACTCCATCATTAGTAATGGTGGGTGAACCATATTTCTTTTCTAATACTACATTTCGACCTTTTGGCCCTAGGGTAATCCTAACACTTTCTGCTAAAGTATCAGCACCCCTTTTTAGAGCACTCCTAGCGTCTTCGTCAAATAAAAATTGTTTTGCCATATTATTTCATCCTCCTTAGTTAATAGTTGACACTTATATATTTATGATAAATTTTTTTCTATTCTAAAATAGCAAGTATATCTTTTTCGCTTAAAATAAGATAATCTTCGTCATCATCACCTTTTATATCAGTACCAGAATACTTAGCATATATAACTTTATCACCTTTTTTAAACTGCATGGGAAATGTTTTTCCATCATCATTTGTTCTGCCAGGGCCAACTGCCAGCACTTCTCCTACCTGGGGTTTTTCTTTTGATACCGTATCTGGTAAGACAATACCACCCTTTGTTTTTTCTTCTTCCTCAACTGGTTTTACTAGGATACGATCAGCTAAGGGTTTAATTTTTGTTACATCCATATCTATTCCTCCTTAAAAATTTTTTTATTTTATATTTTGAAAGATATTTTAAATGATTTTAGCACTCTCACTATGAGAGTGCTAAAATCTTTCACTATATTATATAATACACTAATTTTTTGCAAATACTATTTTAAGTCATTTTTGATGATATTTAATCATTTATAACCTTTATCAATTAATATTGCCTGATTATTCCCATTATATTCAATTTTATTATCTTATATCATTCTGTAAAAACTTCTAAATCAAAAGAGTCAATAATTCCTCTTTTATATTTATAATAACCGGCACAGGCAATCATAGCAGCATTATCAGTACACAACTCTTTGGGGGGATAATAAACTGAAATTCCTACTTTTCGGGCCGCTTCCCTCAAACTTTTTCTTAAACTGGCATTAGCAGCGACACCTCCACCTAACACTATATTTGATATATTATATTTTATGGCACAAGATAAAGTTTTGTGTTTAATAGTATCAATAATTGCCTGCTGCAAAGAAGCACACAGATCATTAATATTAAATAATTCGTTTCTCTCTTTCTTCTCACTTAAAAAATATAAGACAGCAGTTTTTAGTCCACTAAAACTAAAATCAAAATCATTGCTATTTAACAAAGGGCGCGGAAAATGTATGGCATCACCTTTCCCTGTTTTTGCCAATTCTTCAATAATTGGACCCCCAGGATAGCCTAAACCTAAATGTTTAGCCACCTTATCTAGAATCTCACCAGCAGCATCATCTCTTGTTTTCCCAATTAGTTGGTATTGACCAATTTCTTTAACTAAGATTAAAGAGGTATGACCTCCAGATATAATTAGGGAGATAAAAGGAGTTTGTATTTTTTGATTATTTAAAAAATTGGCGTAAATATGGCCTTCGATATGATTTATACCAATCAAGGGTTTATCTAAAGCAAAGGCAACAGCTTTACCAAATGATAAACCAACTAACAATGACCCTTTTAAACCAGGCCCATAGCAAACAGCAACTCCATCAATATCTTTTAATGTTACCCCAGCTTTTTGAAGTGCCTCCTGACAGGTTATAAGAATAAATTCCATATGTTTCCGGGAGGCAATTTCTGGTACAATACCACCATATTGCTGGTGGATATCCATTTGTGAGGCAATAATGTTTGAAAGTATCTGTTTCCCCTTCTTAACTAGAGCTACCGATGTTTCATCACAAGAAGTCTCGATACCTAAAATAATAGTTTCTTTCATGGTCTTTCAGCTGCTGATTTATTTATATAAAAAGGTATTAGATTGGAAATATCATCAGATTGGTTTTCTAAAATCTTCTTTTCTCCCATTAAGGCAATAGTGAGAGCATTAGCATAGTTTTTTTCTTCGCTAATAAAATAAATATTATCTATACTCTGAGGATGGCTAATTTTTTCATTTTTTATGATATCCTCTACTCCAGGACCAAAGACATAAACAGTTTCCTTAAACTTTAATAATTCTTCTTTAATCTTCATCCATTTTTGGCATTGGTATGTTCTTAATATATCTAAATTACCAGAATTTTTATTATTAACATAAAGAGCAAAATAATATTCTTCGCCTCGAGCTTTTATCATCGGACATAGAATGCCAGGAAGAACTCTGCGAGTTATTGCACAACAATCTAAACTATTTATACCAACCATAGGAAGGGATAAGGAAAAAGCTAAGCCTTTCGCAGTAGCTAATCCGATTCTTAATCCAGTAAAAGAACCAGGACCAATTGATACTGCAATGCCATCTAAATTCTTTAGTTCTATCCCTGTTAAATTTAGAATACATTTTAAAGTGGGTAAAATAATTGCCGAATGAGTTTTCCCTTCTTTTTGAACTTTATAATCGACCACCAATTTCCCATTATTGATAATGGCTAAATTTAATATCATAGTTGCAGTATCAATCCCCAATATTTTCAACAGTTTTTAATTCCTCTATTATTTTTAGATATCTATCCCCTATTGGCTCAAAGATAATCTTCCTAGTAAAATAGTTAGCACAATCCATAGTAATATTTACTAACAATAATTCTTCTGGAAGGAAACATTTTATCTTGTTAGCCCATTCTATTAAAGTGATTCCTTCTCCATAAAAATATTCTTCATAACCAAGCCCCTCCAGTTCTTCAGGTTTATTTAGTCTATACAAATCGAAATGATAAATAGGCTTTACTCCTCTATATTCATTGATAATAGAAAAAGAAGGACTTAAAACGGTATCTGGGCTTTTTAAGCCTTTAGCTATACCCTTAATTAAACAGGTTTTCCCAGTACCAAGTTCCCCATTTAAGGCCACTAAATCACCTTCTTTGAGTAAATTACCTAAACTTTCACCCAAACTAATTGTTTCGGTTGGACTATAACTAATATAAATATATCTGTAGCATTTATTTTTTTTAGATAACATTAAAATCTCTATCTTATCTCCTCAAAGCTATATTCACCTAAAATGTTTTTAATTTTCCACGGTTTTCCTTCTTTAATGAATAACTTTGCTACTCTGGCTTTATCAGTTAAATGAACAACTTCATCAACAATAGTATTTAGTTTTTTAGCTATATCTTCAACAGTAATATATTTTCCCATTTGTTCTCCCCAGAGAACAACCTCATCACCAACTGAAGCATCAGCAATATTACTAATATCTATCATCATTTGGTCCATACATACTCTTCCCACCACTGGAGCTATCTCTCCCCTAACCAATACCTGTCCAGAATTAGAAAGTAGTCTCGAATAGCCATCTGCATATCCTACTGGCAGAGTAGCTACCACCGTTTCTTTTTTGGTTTTGTAGGTTCTTCCATAACCAATAAAAGATTCTGCTCCAACTCTTTTAAGAAAAGCAATACGACTTTTAAAGGACAAGGCCGGAAGTAATTTTATTGATTTTTTTACCTCACCAGAGGGATATAATCCATAGATAAGACAACCAGGACGAACTATATCTAACCAGGTTTCAGGCAAATCAAGAATAGCACCACTATTAGCAGTATGATAATAGGGGATCTTTAAATTACTCTTTTTTACCTGATTCATTACCTCTTTAAAAAGATTAAATTGATAAAGGGTATATTCTTTATCTTTTTCATCAGCGGTGGAAAAATGGGTATAAATCCCTTCTATTTCTATATTCGATAATTTTTTTAATTCTGTTATAACTTCCATAATTTCTAATGATTTGAATCCTAATCTGCCCATTCCAGTTTCAATTTTTAGATGTACTTTTATTTTTTGGTCAACACTTGAAGCAATTTCATTAAGTTTATAAGCACTTTTTAAATCAGTAATGGTAGGCATAATTTGGTAATCTAAATACCATTTAAATTGTTCATCAAGTGCAACTCCCAACACTAATATGGGGGCTTTAATGCTATTTTTCCTTAACACAATTGCTTCTTCAATACGAGCCACCGCAAGCTGAGTAGCGCCATATTCTAAGATTACATTTGCTATTTCCACCGCGTCATGACCATACCCATTTCCTTTTACCACCCCCATAACCTCTATCTTTTCCCCAATCCACCTCTTGATACTTTGCATATTAAACTTTATTGCATCCAGATTTATTTCCAACCATGTAGAACCCAATAATTCTTCCATCTTCCTCTCCTTTATTATAGAAATATCCTAATTTTCAATAATAACCTGAGCAATGGCTAACTGCTTGGTATGTGAAATACTCAAATTTATTTTCGTTATTCTTCTTTTACTAGCTATTTCACTGGCCTTTCCGGTCAGATAAATAATAGGTTTACCCAAATTATCTTCTTTAATTTCTATTTCTTTCCACTTAAAGTTACGAAAACCTGTCCCCAGAGCTTTGGAAAAAGACTCTTTAGCAGCAAATAATCCAGCATAAGACTGAAAACGATTTTTATTTTTGCCTTCACAGTATTTTATTTCTGGTGAGGTATATATTTTGTGCAAAAAATGGACATCCCATTTAATAATAATTGCTCTTATTCTAGCAATATCTACCAAATCTACACCTATACCTATAATCATTTTTAATTAATAACCCCAATATTTATTTTTTATTTATTCTACAGTAACGCTTTTTGCTAAATTTCTCGGTTTATCCACATCTCTCCCTAAAATATTAGCAATGTGATATGCAAATAACTGAAGTGGTACTACTGATAAGAGGGGATACAATATTGGCATATTTATTTCAGGAACATAAATTACTTCAGTTACTATTTTGGTAATTTGTTCATCTCCTTCAGTTGCCAGAGCAATAACTTTTGCCTCTCGAGTAGTAACTTCTTTAATATTATTTATCATTTTATCATAAACTTTATCTCTTAAGGCTAAAGCAACAACAGGAAAATTTTCATCAAGTAAGGCTATGGGACCATGTTTCATTTCACCAGCAGGATAAGCTTCGGCATGGATATAGGAAATCTCTTTTAATTTTAAGGCGCCTTCTAAGGCAATTGGAAAATTAACATCTCTGCCTAAGTAAAGAAAATGCTGATATTTTGAAAATTGGTAGGCAATTGTTTCTATTTTATCATTCTGATTCAGGATTGTCTCAATTTTCTGAGGTATTCTTGAGATTTCTGTTATAATTTCTTTTTCATCCCATTCGGATAGCTTATTTTTTGTTTTTCCCAGAAATATTGCTAGTAGATAAAGTGAGATTAATTGGCCAATAAAAGCCTTTGTTGAGGCAACACCAATTTCTGGTCCAGCATTAATATACATAACGTGATCTGCTTCTCTACTGATAGTACTTCCTCTAACGTTAACAATAGCTAATGTAGCATAAACTTTGTCTTGACATGAATGCAGAGCAGCTATAGTATCGGCTGTCTCACCCGACTGAGAAATTACAATGGCCATTGTTTTATTGTTTAACAACTTGCTTTTATATCTAAATTCTGAGGCATAATCAACTTCTACCGGAAGTCCTGCTAAACTCTCAATGATGTATTTGCCTACTAAAGCTGCATATGAGGCAGTACCGCAGGCAATAATATGAATTTTTTCTAATGAATTTATTTCTTTTAGAGGCAATTGTACATCAGAAAGATTTACTTTACCCCCACTAATATATTTCCCCAAATTTTCCCTTATAACTGATGGTTGTTGGTATATTTCTTTTAACATGTAATGTTTATATCCACTTTTTTCAGCCATTTCTGCATCCCAGTCTATATACGTTATCTCTTTTTTAATTTCTTCCCCCTCTAAATTTATTATATGAGCACCATTTTTATCAATAGTAGCTATCTCATTCTCATCCAAGAAAATAACTCTTCTGGTATAATTAAGTAGTGCTGGTATATCTGAGGCAATAAACATTTCTCTTTCGCCTATACCAATGACCAAAGGGCTACCACTTTTAGAAGCAACAATCTTATCCGGCTCTTTGCTGGAAATTACCCCTAGGGCATAGGAACCTTTTACTTTTTTTAATGACTTTCTTACTGCTTCGGTAAGGTCACCCTGGTAATTATGCTGAATAAGATGTGGTAAAACTTCAGTATCGGTATCTGATAAGAACTGGTAACCATAAGAAAGCAAAATATTTTTAATCGCTAAATAATTTTCAATAATACCATTATGTACTAAAGCAATTTCACCATTTTTAGAACAATGAGGATGAGCATTAATATCATTAGGGCTGCCATGGGTAGCCCAGCGGGTATGCCCTAAACCTATAGTACCATAAATGTTAGTTTTTTTTAAAAGTTCTTCTAAATTTTTAATTTTACCTTTGCATTTTTCTATCTTTATACTATTGTTTTTATCCAAAACTGCTATACCAGCAGAGTCATATCCTCTATACTCTAATTTTTTTAAGCCTTGCATTAAAATAGGCAATACATTTTTATCTCCAATATAGCCAATTATTCCACACATTATTATTTCCTTTCTATTAACTTCTATAAATAGAAAAATCCTCATTATTAATCCATTATTATCGATTGCCTAAATTTTGAAAAGAATTATTAATATTCCCTGAATTTTAATGAGGATTTTTAATTAAAATATTATAGCTGAGAACCTATTATTATTAAAGGATCAATAATACCAGCCTGATAATCTTTTGTCCTTACCATTACTGATAAGTTTTGTGATTATCTAAAGTTTGGCTTACCTAGGAGTATCCGCCGAAATTTCGATATTCTCCTCCCTCGTCAACTTAATTATTGGTAATTCTAAATTTCCGGTGATGTATTGCTAGTTAAATAATTAAGTCCAGGCGCTAATATTTAATTTTCTATTTTATCCTATAAACATCGCCTCTTTTTATTTTGGCATTTGTTCATTTAGCTTATATTTTTCTAATAACTATTATAGCATATTTTTTTATTATTTTATAGCTTATATTACCAGATAATAATAGAGCTTTTCTTATCCATTATTTTTTGCTTTTAAGATTAAACTCCAGCGGATTTTAAATTGGCCATAAACTCATCTATTATTTTTTGACAATCGGCAATAACCCTTTTTTCTTTACTTTCCAGCAAAATTCTCAGTTTATTTTCCGTACCAGATAATCTTATTAGAGTACGCCCATTATTCTTAAGTTTATCTTCAATTTCTTTTTTCATCTTTTCAAAATATTGACTTTTTAAGAAATAATTTTTATTAATAATCTTATAATTGAGTAACCTTTGATAATATTTCTTCATTCGGGAGGCTTGAGCCGATATTCTATCCTCACTTCTACTTAAAGCATCCAGGAATTGAAAGGAAGTTAATATTCCATCGCCATTTGGCCCATATAATAAAAATATTATATGACCAGATTGCTCTCCTCCTAATAAGGCTTTCACGTCTATCATCTTTTTTAAGACATATTTATCTCCGATATCTGTTCTAATTACTCTGCCCCCTAATTCTCTTATTGTTTCATCAAATCCTAAATTACTCATGTGAGTGGTAACAATTATATTATTCCCTAACCTTCCCTCTTTAATAAAGGCATTGGTGTAAATAAACATGATTTGGTCACCATCAATTAGCTGTCCTTTCTCGTCTACTGCTAATACCCTATCAGCGTCTCCATCAAAGGCAAATCCCAAATCTGCATGTTCTTTTAATACCTCCTTTTGAAGGTTCTTAATACAAGTTGAACCACATCTTTGATTAATATTAAGGCCATTAGGAGAATTATTGATAATTTTAAAATCAATATTTTGCCTAGTAAATAACTCTGAGACAATATTACTTGATGCGCCATTGGCGCAATCTATAACGATTTTATATTCTGGTTTCTGGAATTCTGAAGGAATGGAATTAATAATATACTGAAGATAAATTTCATTTGCCTCTTTTAGTCTTATTATCTTCCCAATATTTTTACCTGTTATATTGATTTTTTTATATTTTTCCTGTAGAAGAATCTTTTCAATTTTCTGTTCTTCTTGATGGTCTAACTTAAAACCATTGCCTTGAAATAATTTTATACCATTATCATAATAAGGATTATGAGAAGCAGAAATGACTATTCCCATAATTGCTTGATAATATTTCGTTAAATAACCAACTGCAGGCGTAGTAATTATGCCTGCCTCTAAAACATTACAACCAGTTGAACAAAGACCAGCGGTAAGGGCAGCTCCTAACATGTCTCCTGAAATTCTGGTATCTTTAGCAATCAAGACATTCTTATTTTTTTTATGCCTAATATAAAAACCTATTGCTCTACCAAGCTGGAAGGCGACTTCAGCGTTCATAGGATATTGATTGGCTAATCCTCTAATGCCATCTGTTCCGAATAATTTAGTCATCATAAATAATTTTCTTAAAAAATGTTATAGTTCACAATATTTTTATTTTAATTGTGCCAAATATAATAATTATTGTTTCTATCTTTTTATCTTTTAACAGCAATGGTTACCACCTCTGGTATAACTTGAACTAACTCAACTCCAGGGGGTAATTCAACTTCAACTTTAACAGTTTCTTGCTCCATATCAGATAAATTTACAAAAACTTTAATATTTTCAATCTTTAAATTTACCATATTATTATATTTACCCATTACTTTTATATCAACTGTATCAGGAATTAACTGAATCTCTACAAATGGTGATGCTTCTCTGGGCTCGATTTTTATATTTTGAAATATTTTTTCTTCATCTCTTTCTGCTACTTGAATCTGCACTTCAATCAAAGTCTCTTGATCTTCAGCAAAAAATATTCCTTCTTCTATAATTGGTGGCACCTTAACAGTAAGTGTTTTGGAAATTCCATTAACATCAACAGGTATAGTTTCTAGAAAATCTAAATTTACAATTTTTAAATAATCACCATAAACTTTAATAGAACTTGGATTGGCCTCAATTTTGGAAACATAAAATCCTGGCGCTGGTTTTCCAATAATTCGTGGTTTTATTGGTAAGACCTTTTCTGGGTACCCTTCTCTTACTTGAATTGACACTAAAACAGTTTCTGGGCGAACTTCCAAATTATTAAGCACAGTATTATCTTTACCATAAACAATCACTTTTTCTTCTTTATCCAGGTCTTTATTAATTGATGAAATATCTATATCGACTCTTACTTGAGCTATCATTTCGTGAATTGAAGTTGGCGCAATAACTAAAACTTCTTTAGGTACAATTTCTGGCTCGTCTGTTAAAGAATAGCCTTTTTCAGGCAAGCCAATTAGATTATATTCTACTGAGTATTCATGACTTACAATTTCCTCAACTATAACCTGCACTTCTTCAGGAATAATTTTTATTATTTCTGTATTTCTCGGGGCCATTACCTTAACTTCTATTAGATAGTCACCAGCTTCTTTTATATTCTGTAAATCAACTGTACCAGTTATCTTTGAGGGAGTAATATTTTCAATAATGTTTTGGGGTCCTTTAATGCCCACACTAACCTTTTCTCTAATTTCTTTAATGGACAGATTATCATTTAAATTTATCGGTTTTACTTCAATTTCATAATATCTTTCTACAAAAGAACGATATTCACTAGATACGTAAAACCACAATATTATAGCCATCACCAAAGCTAATATTTTAATATCAAAATTATTAAGTAGCAAATTTTTTAATCTATTCATTATTTATTTCTTATTACCCTTCTTAGAGACATTAAAAATTTTTAATGTTTTGGGACGATATAAATTTTGTAAAAATTTTTTGAGCAATTCAGGTTTGAGAGGTCTGGTCAATCTACCATCAATGGCAACTGAAATGGTACCTCTTTCTTCTGAAATGACAATTACTAAAGCATCAGAAACTTCACTTAATCCTATAGCCGCTCTATGACGGGTACCTAATGATTTTTTTATATCAGTTCTTTTAGTTAAAGGTAAAATACAATTGGCACCAGCTATTTTATTTTTTCTTATAATAACGGCACCATCATGTAAAGGAGAATTGGGTAAAAAAATAGAATAGAGTAATTCAGAAGAAAATTCACTATTTAAAATAATTCCCGTCTCCAAAATATCATTTAGACCAACATCTCTCTCCAGTACTATTAAAGCACCGATTTTTTCAGCCGATAACATGGGTACCACCATAACAATACCATTAATGAGTTCTTCCCACTTCCTGATTTCTTCCTCATGTGGAAATAAAGGAAAGTTTACTAAAAAACTACCTTTCCCCATTTTTAGCAATAGACGCCGAAGTTCCGGTTGAAATATAATGGGAATAGCGACAACCAACATAGCCATTAACCCTTTTATTAACCAATTAATAGTCCTAAGACCTATCCAACTAGAAATAAAAGAGAAGATAAAAAGTAATAGAAATCCTTTTATTATTTGAGCAGCAGGAGTATCTTTAATTAATAATAATATATTATATAAAAGAAAGGCGATAATAATAATATCTAAAATATCTAAAAGAGAAATATTTTGTGGCATTGAGATAAAATTCTTTCTATAATATTAAATAAAAAAGCCATCATCATTTCTATTTTAACAAAAATTCTATAATGATGTGGCTATTTTTATCACAAGAAATTCAAGGAAAATCCTTCCCCTTGACAACCCCTAATTAACCTTAAGGTAATATTCATCACCCTCACCTTACCTTTCCC
>JAGPKD010000032.1 GCA_018054125.1 Candidatus Oleihabitans oleiphilus
TTTACCCCTGGAATACTCATCAAAGCTGAAGCCAAGCGAGCATCCAGACGCCTATCCCACTGCACATAGCTTCCCAAACCAGGGGGGACTCCAGTAGCTATCACCTCAAAAACCCCACCTAAGGTATCTCCTTCCTGGCGGGCCTGGTCAATTTCTCGACACATATCCCGGGAGGCTAATTCATCTGGACAATATACTACTGAGGCATTAATGGCAGATTTATTTTTTGGTTCAGAAGAGATAATGTGCTGAGCTTCAATTTGACCAATCCTTAACACATAACCAAAAACGGTTAACTTAAATTCTGCTAAAAATTGTTGGGTTACTGAACCTATAGCAACTCTCATGGCAGTCTGTCGAGCACTGGCCCTTTCTAAAACTTCTCTTAAATCGGTAAATCCATATTTAATAGCACCGGCAAAATCGGCATGGCCTGGTCTGGGAATAGTTAAAGGTGGAATTTTTTTCTCTGTCCAATTTTGCCAATCTTTGTTTTTTATCATAAGACTGAGTGGACTACCGATAGTCTTTCCCTCAATCAATCCCGATAATATCTCCACTTGATCCAGTTCGATCTTCATCCTTTCCCCCCGACCATAACCACCCTGGCGTCTTTGCAAATTTAGATGAATCAATTCTTTACTTATGGTAAGACCAGCTGGTAATCCTTCTATAATCCCTAATAAACAAGGACCATGTGATTCTCCTGCCTCCAAAAATCTTAACATTTATACCATTTTCCTCCTCTTTTACTCTGGACTATCCCTACTTTTCTTCTCCTTTCTAGTTTTGCCACTCCTTAAATTTTATTAATTTAGAGATAATCATATAATTTATTAGTCACTAATTACCTTCCCTAAGATAGTCTCAAACCCGGGAAAAGAAATCTCTATACACTCTGAATTCTCAATTACTGTTCTACCTCGAGCTAATAAAGCCGCAACAGCCAGAGACATAGCAATACGATGATCATCATAACTGGAGCATACTGCCCCCTGTAAATCAGTAGGACCATTTACTAAAAAACCATCCTCTTTTTCGGTGATATCGGCACCCATCTTTTTTAACTCACTAACGATAGCCTTTATGCGGTCAGTCTCTTTTACCCTTAGTTCCCTTGCTCCCCTTACTATTGTTTTACCCTCAGCCTGTGTTGCTACCACCGCCAGCAGAGGTAATTCATCAATAATGAAGGGTACCATTTCTTTATTAATATCTACTCCCTTCAGTTTTGAATAGGCAATCTTTAAATCTGCTCTTGGTTCATTTGATCTTATCTCATAATTGGACCATTCGATTTCAGCACCCATCTCCTTTAATATTTCCAGTAGACCAGTTCGGGTAGGATTCACACCTACCTGTTTAATAATAATCTGGGAATCCTTTAATATACTGGCAGCGGCTATAAAATAAGCAGCAGAAGAAAGGTCTCCAGGGATAAAAATATCAGTACTGTTCAGTTCTAGGCCACCCTTTATGCTAATTTCAAGAGAAGCTTTTTTTATATCAGCCTGCATAAGCTCTAACATCCTCTCAGTATGATCTCGAGAAGGTAAAGTTTCTTTAATAATGGTCTGACCAGGGGCATAAATTCCAGCCAATAAAAGAGCAGATTTTACCTGGGCACTGGCAACTGGTAGAGTATACTGGATACCCTGAAGTCTTTTCCCTTTAATAGACAAAGGAGCAAAATTACCATCTATCCTTCCCCAGATTTCAGCTCTCATTAACCGAAGCGGCTCTACTACTCTTTTCATTGGTCTTTTCTTAATAGAGCTATCACCATCCAAAACTGAATAAAAATTCTGGGCACTGAGCAAACCAGTTAAAAGGCGAATGGTAGTTCCAGAATTGCCCACCTCTAATATAACTTCTGACTCCTCTAATCCAGCTAATCCTTTCCCTTTTATTTTTATAAAGTTATCTTCTATTAATTCTATTTCCACACCCAGGTTTTGCAGACACTCTAAAGTTTTCAGACAATCCAGAGAGTTCAAAAAATTATATATGCGAGTCTCTCCCTGAGCAATAGACCCTAAAATTAAAGAACGATGTGAGATGGACTTATCTCCCGGAACGAGAATATCTCCGGTTATTTTTTTAACTTGTTGTAGCGTAAGTTGCACTTAATTTTTCATCCTTTCTCAATTTTCTAAACTAATCAGGGGAAACCTGACTTATTTCTCGTCCTACTGCCTGAACCAGGGGGACTAATTCTTTCATCAGCTGAGCAAAGGTCTCTACTTTTAAAGTTTGAGCTCCATCACTGAGTGAGCTTTCCGGATCTGGATGAACTTCAATAATTAATCCATCGGCTCCCGCCGCTATAGCAGCTTTAGCCAGCGGGCTAACCAATTTCCACTTACCGGTGGCATGGCTGGGATCCACTATTACTGGTAAGTGGCTCAACATCTTCAAGGCTGGTACGGCACTCAAATCCAGGGTATGAAGGGTGTAGTTTTCAAAAGTACGAATCCCCCTTTCGCACAATATTACTTCCTGATTTCCTTGAGAAAAAATATACTCGGCTGATATTAACAATTCCTCTATGGTAGCTGATATTCCTCTTTTTAAGAGTACTGGTTTTTTAATTTTGCCTAATTCTTTTAGTAAGACAAAATTCTGCATATTGCGGGCTCCTACCTGTAATATATCTGCATACTGGCTAACCAGATCTATCTGCTCCACTGACATAACCTCAGTCACTACTAAAAGACCGGCCTCTTTGCCAGCCTGAGCTAATAATTTTAACCTTTCTTCATCCAATCCAGGAAAGCCATAAGGAGAAGTAAGGGATTGAAAAACACCTCCTCTTAATATCTTTGCTCCTGACGATTTGACCTGACGAGCAGTTTCCAATATTTGTTGTTCGTTCTCTACCATAGAAGGTCCCGCCATTATCACTACTTCTTTCCCCCCAATAGTGATATCTTTTACCTTAATTACTGTATCCGAAATATTAAATTCTCTACTAACCAATTTGTATGGTTTTAAGATAGGAATAATTTTTTCTACCCCTTGAAAGGCATATAATGGCACCAAAGAAAGATTGCCAACCTCACCAATCACACCTATTACAATCCGTTCTTCGCCATGAGATATATGCGCCTTGTGTCCCATTTCCTTTAACTTCTGTATTACCTTTTCCACATCAGCCTTATCGGTTTTGCCATTCATGACAATAATCATATTCACTCACTCCTCTTTGAAATTTCAGAAATATCTTCCATCAAATCTGCTCTTAAAATTTGGGCTTTCTTTAAATAGCAATGTTTGATTTCTAATTGATTTTTTTGACTGTTGATAAGAATTAAGATACGAATGCATTGGGGCAAACTTCCCGCTACAGGAATTTCCTGGGTATCAAAAAGAGGGACCATTCTCCAACCCAGCTGGCGGGCTGCCTCAGCTGGAAAGGCGGCATTTAAATCAGGGGGCATGCTAAAGAAGATACTCACTATATCAGTAGTATTAAACTTATTTTCTTTCTGCATAGCAAGCAATAATTCTTTGGTCCCCTCCAGAATAGACTCTTTACTATTTGCCTCTACCGTGATTGCTCCTCTTATTCCTCTAACCGTCATAATCTTAACCTCTTTACTTTAGTTATTTTAGTGATTTTACTTTTCCCAATTTACATTTATGATAAATTTATAAAAAGAAATACAAGGAAATAAAAAAAGGACTACCGGTATATAAAAACCTATAGTCCTTTATATATGTTTATATATTATATAAAGATACCATAGGCATCTTTGATGTTTATGCCTATGGTATCTTATTTATTTTCTATTTAGATTGACGATTAAATCATGATACTAAGGCACAAACATCGCCAATAAAATAGAAATAATAATAGAAGTTAAAACTAATATTTATTTCTTGGCTCTGTTTCCTTAGCATCTCAAATAGATACCTCTTCCTTTTATTTTTACAAAATCTATCATAAATCTTTACTCATGTCAATAGCACCTTTAAATTTTTTTACTAAAATTTGGGGCTAAATTCGCTAAACATTATTACTTTTAAATTAGATACTATAAACTGATACTTTCTCCACTTTTAGATGACCTTTTTAGAGCATCTATCACCCGAAGTGTCTCCAGGGCATCAGATGCCGTAATCTTTGATTCTACCTTCCCTTCTATTAGTTCATAAAAGTGCTTTAATTCTTCCTCCAGAACATCAAAACGTTCCGCTAAAAGAGTCTGCTTTTTTAAAGGCCGGTGCCATCCCTCGCCAAATTCTTTTTCATAAGAAAATAAAGTCAGGGAAGGGAAGGCAAGACTGGCTTTTTTACCGAAAAAGAAATAACAATCATAATAACTGGGATAGAAAAAAGAATATTCCTGAGTGCAAGCTTCATAAAACCAGGGAGATGGACAATTATCTGTTAAAAATATGGTTGCTAAGGCCCCATTTTTAAATCTAACATTCATTGCTCCTGAATCTTCGACCTCATTTCCCCTGAATTTATTTGTTATAAAAGCCTGAACCTCTTCAATATCCCCTATAATATATCGTAGATCATCTATATCATGAATGGTATTGATTAGTAAGGGGCCACCATATGTTTTATCTATTCTCCAGGCTTGCTTAAAATAGTCGTCTGGTTTTTTAGCAACCCAAAGAATATTAGCACCTATCACTTCTCCTAATTCTCCCTGTTGAACAGCTTCTTTAGCACGTTGTATTAGTTTAGAAAATCTCCTATGATGAGCTACTATAAACTTAATCTTAGAATGATCTATAATTTCTACTATTTCCTTTCCTTCTGGAATAGTACTGGCAATAGGTTTTTCTAACATTAAATTTATCCCGAATTTAGCAGCTTCTTTTGTAACTTCAACATGCAAATCATTTGGTAAGGCCGCTATCACGCCATCTATTTCTCCGGACATATCTTTTAGCAAGTCTTTATATTCTTTAAATAATTTAATATCCGAATTTAATAATTTTGATTTCTCACTCACTTCTGATTCATCAACACTGTATGATTTCAAAGCTGTCTCAATATTTAAATCTGCTACTGCCACCAATCTGGCAAAGTTACAATACATTAATCTTTTAACAAATTTATAGCCATGCGAAAGGCCAAGTACAGCTAATCTTGGATAAGACATTAAGATCTCCCTCCCTCTAATTTTCAAAGATAATGGCTCCTTCACTTCCTTCTTTAAAGACTCGGATAGCCTCTTCCATATCATCTTCCTTAAAGCCAAAAATCTTTCTATAAAAAATTAGTAGGGATATAGAATAAAACTCCTATTAAAGTATTTAATATTATTAACATTATTTCCCAACCGGCAGTCCCTTCCCTAATGGCTGTAAGCCAACTTCAGAGAAATAGGACTGCCGATTAAATCATCCTAAAGAAACATCAATTTAATGGAATATTTCACTCTACCAGACCCACGGTAAAAGTATAGTTACTCGTGGTTACTCCATTGGGGGCAACAATTTCAATGGTTATAACTGACCCATCAGTGACTGTTATAGTATTTCTTGATTGATATCCTACCTCGTTGCCATTAATCTTAATTGATTTAACTTTGGTGGACATCGTGGTTGGAATAATGGTAATTTCATTATCCTGATCATCCTGACGAGCAGGTACGTTAATCGTATATTCATAGGTCCAGGGATCAAATCTGTCTGGTAATGAATTGGGAACAGTTATTTCCTTTCCAGCCCAGGTAAAAGCTGGACCTGGGGGTGCCCACTCTACCGTAGTTCCTACCAGCTCTCCACCCTCTATCTCAATATTAGAAAGGGCTGAATACTTCATAAATCCATCTTTGCCGTTATAGTTGATTGGTTCTGAAGTCAAATATTCAGTGTCGTCGCCCATAATTCCTTGAAGCTTTAAAGAAGTCCAGTTAGTTCCATCCTTCCACATATCTCCAATCATAGTGGTCCTCGAACCCGGAGCGTCATTGGTTCTTAGGGTTGGTGTACAGGCAGCTTCTCCATAATCAATAACTTGTTGTAATGCCGCTTCGAAAATCTTAAGGTAGTAAGGTTCAAGAGGGCTCTCGTCGTGCCCTGTAAATACTCTAGTTACCTTACCTTCATCTTCTTCATACTTAGAGTGTACCTGCTGGATAAAAGAAAGAAGTAAATCAGGTTTGACTCCACTTATACCAACATTATCTGCGGAACCAGCTCGAGTACAACCATAGAAATCAGAACCAAATACCAAACCACTCTGTTTGTCATGAAGTCCAACATTCCCGTTAGCGTGTCCAGGTAGAGCATATACATCAAATACTATTCCACCACCTAGGTCAAATTGCATTCCTTCCTCTACATTCTTGACCTTAGCTTGATCTTCAGGTGCAGCAAAAATAGCGGGGAAAGGTCCTCCTGAGCTAGCAGTAGATGCCCATCCCCGTTGATTCAGGTAAACATCAACTCCTGCCTTTAAAAAGTTAATAGCCTGGGCATCATGATCTCCATGTTCATGCCCGATTATGCAGACATAGGGTTTAGTTGCTATAGTATCTAGATATTCTTTTAAGTTTTTCTTATCTGCGGGTGTCTGTCCAGCATCAAAAACAATACCCCTTTCCGGTCCTTCAATATACCAAAGCATTGGACGTACGGCATCAGAGTCGTTGTATACCCGGTATACCGTGGGACTGGTGGTAGTTCCCTCCAGAATAAGATCGCTCTGGAAATCATCAATTAAGGGTCGATAGAGATGCCAGGTGTAGGTCTTGGTCGGACTGGTAGTCATGCCTTCTTTTACAGCAAAAGCTTTGTATACTACATCTCTTTCCGGGTCAACCCCTTCAGTAGGTCCACCACCCCTGGTACCTATCATCTCCATAATATGACCTTTGGTCTCTACAGTATATATTTCACTGTTTTCAGTTGGTTCAGTACCATCATTGGTAAAGTAAATGGTAGCCCCAGGGGTAGGACAGTATAATTTAATATAACGTCTGGGAGCTGTGTAATATGATTTTGGTAAGGCCTGTACCGGAGCAACAATGGTGGTGGTAATTTTATGGAATAGGCTATCGAACTCGGATTTAGTCATAGAATATTTAGGCATAAATAAGGTGCCCTTCTTAGCTGACATATACCCTAAATCTGCTAAGGTATTAACATAAGGTCTAGCTTCTGGACTTATACATGCATTGTCAGAAAAGATAACTGCTTTATCAGTTAAAGGTAGAGCGAAGGCTTTACCAAAGATATAAGCTACTTCTTCTCGAGTAATTGGACTATTGGGATTAAAATTACCATTCTCATCAGGTTTAACCAAACCTTCTTCATAAGCACATTCTATCTGCTTACCATATAAGTCAGATATATCTACATCGTTAAACTGAGGCATACCTGGATGCCAGATATCATTATATTCAGATAGGTGTGGCCAGGCAAAAAAGTCTACAACCTTAGCCACTGCTTCCGCCTTGGTAATCTCATCTCCTCTTGCAGCGGGCTTGGCAAAAGCAGATATAGACAGAACCAATATAATAGCCAGGGTAATAACACTTATAGAGATTGTAAATTTTTTCATTTAAGATTCCTTTCTTTAAAATTTTCTCTATGAATCTCAATCTTCATTTTAGCTTGACTAAGCTAGTAGTTAAAATAAGCTTTAGGTATCGGTCCTCTATCACCCCCCTCTGGTTACTTTGGTTACAGTAGAAGAAAACAAACTGAGATGAGTACCTCCCTTGCCCTGGCACTCAGGGGTGTCTGGGCAAGGGGTAAACTGCTGTTAAGAAGAGTACAGGAACTCTTCTTCTATTTTTGTTTAATCTCCACTTTATCATCTTCCTTAAAGCCAGAGGCACTGTAATAGCAGATGATGGTGCCATCCTCAGCAATCTCCCGACTGAAGTGTTTAGCAAAATCCCAGAGCATAGACATCTCAGCAGGTATACAATTATGGGCTCGGTAGGCAGTCTGGGTATATTTAACCAGGGGGATACCCTGTTCGTTCTTCCAGGTCCAGGTAGTAAATCTACCGTTAACCTCAATGTTGGAGCCATCACCTAAGGTTAGACCATTGGCTTCGAGATAATAAGCAGCCCATTGGTCAAGATCATTTTCAATGTCGTCAAAAAGGGTACCAGTCATCCATTCAATATCACCTTCACCAATAATGGCGTAGGTTGGCATCATAGAGTATGTGGCATCCTCAGCTGCCACTGCACCTGGTCCTTGACCATTCGGACTACTCAAGCCAGAAGTAGAAGCAATTGCCGCAAAGTATTCGGGATTGGTTATACCAAAACCTTGGGAGGCAAAACTACCAGCCGACTGCCCGGTAGCATAGAACCTGGTAGGATCAACCTTGTAGTATTTGGTAACCAGCTCAGCCAGCTGTCTATAGAAGATATCTGAATCGGCATGGCTGACCACGGTGGACTTGGAACTATACTGCTCACAGGGAATGACCAGAATTAGCCCTTCCTCATCGGCTACCTTCCACCATAGGGTAGCATGCCAGAACACCTTGTCAGTCTGACTATTACCTGCCCAGACAAACATCACCGGGGCACCATCTGGCCATAGCTCATAGGCTGAATCTGGTACATAGATCATATACTCACGTGAATAGCCATTGACCATCATAGTATGAAGTTCACCATAGGGGACCCGGGGGGCTAGAAAATTGCCATAGGCAGTAGTGTTATCATAACGGGTATATTCGGTCAGGAAGCTATAGATGGTGTTACTGAACTGGGGATCCCAGATATTGAATCTCTTTTGCAGGGTGGCTACCTTGGAGATAGGACCGGTGTATTCAGTCTGCCAGGCATCGGAGTCCTCTGACTGGGCATAGACCTGGCTACCGTAGAGGTAATCCGCATCAACCACAGCCTCTGCTACACAGTCATTGGCCTTCTGCCAGTATTCGATCCCCGCTGCCACCTTAGACAGATTGGAATTGATGTACCAGGTAGGTACCGGAACTTCGTTATAGGCGATCTTGATCTCCTCAGGAATCTCGATGGGGGTATAGCCGGAAGATTTGCCATCAAAGTATCGGGTGGCAAACTGGGCATAATAATCATCACTCAGGCTCTCACTTTCAATATAGACCTGGCTGATAACATGAAGGGGGTGGGCTGCTGCCCAGGCCTCTAAGGCTGTACCACCAGTATCATAACCTACCAGGTAATGAATACCGAAGATGGAGAAGTAGTCGTTGCGTGAGTAGAAGCTAATCGCTGCATCGAGGTAAGCCTGCTCCTCTTCGGGGGTACCCCAGGGTTCTTCACCTGGTTCTAAGATAAAGAGGCACTCTTCATTAGCATCAGCAATATCCTTCCAACCGCTCTCTAAGAGAAAAGTATCGGTATCAATGCCATCAGGGACGGCAATCAAAGTAAAGAAGGAACGGATAGGTGCATCAGGTGAAATATAGATTTTAGCGGTGCGGGTCTGGCCATTCACCTCAAAGGATTTCTCGAAATAGCCGGTCAGGGGGAGCTTATTAGCCCGCCAGAAGTTGTAGGCAGGGACACGGGCACCATCCAGTGAGAGGGGGGTAAATTCTCCGCTCTGTTTTTCCTGTCCCATAGCAAATCCCGTACTTGCCAAAAGAAGTCCTCCTATAGATATAATTAATATAATTAATGTGATTATGACCCAAAAACTAGCTATTTTAAATAGCCTATCTAACTTAAGCAGCAAATTTGACTTGATAGGTCCTTTGAAAAATAAATAGTGAAAATAAATGGTCCAATAAAGGAGTTGGAAGGCCTTCTTTTGGCCTATTCATCAACCCTTTTATCAATCTCTTACAGTTTATGGCCGAGATCTTAAACCCGAAGTAGACCTTTACTCGCACTTTCCCCCTTACTGGCAGATGATCTATCCCATACCGCCGGCGAAGTACCGAGGGGATACCTTCAACCCCGGCTCTTTTTCGGGCTAACTCCTGATACTGGGAGGTTCCCATCTGACTGACCAGTTGTAAGCGGTGTAAGGTCTTCTCTGATACTTGAAAGAGATAACTCTTCTTTTGTTCTACTACCGCACAATCTTTGTGGAAGGGACAGTTATTACAGTGTTTCTTGGCCAAGTGAGCTCTATAGCATCCTTTTTTAAAGGTACTAGCTATGGGCTGATGACCGAAAGGACATTTCTTTACCCGATGTTCCTTTTCCTCTATCTCAAATTGAGCAGCATTACTATCTTTACCTCCCCCTACCAGGTTAGTAGGGATCATCTTGATACCTTTGGCCTGGGCCTTCTGGGCTATCTCTTCGGAGTAATAGGCCCCATCTACTAAGGCAGTTACCTCTTCCTTTACTGGCGGTAGTTTTTCGATAGTATCTTCGGCGAACTGCTGGTCACTATAGGTGTTCTCTTTAAGGTCGTACTGGGTGATCACCCTATGCTTATCATCGAACTTCTCTACTAGGTTAGCGGTATAACCGATGTGCTTCTTCTTCCCCTTTTTGCGGTAGGTAGCCTCCGGGTCAGTAGGGTTCTGTAAGGAGTTAGGAACTATCTCTTTAGAGGATTTTATCCTACCTTTTCGGGTTTGCTCTTTTAACATTCGGGCAAGGAGTTTAAACTCTTCGGTTTTACTTATCTCTTTATCCTTTCTATAAAGATGATAGAGTCTCAAACCATCTTTTAGTACTTTTTTGATTTTACTATTTAGGTCTTTATCTCTTACCCGGTAGATGGTATCATTATAGTGGCTTTCCTCCAGGTAGGGTTTAAACCTTTCCGGCAGTATATTTTGGTCTATGACCTTGGTGAGTCGGGCAACCGTAGAATAGATAATCTCCAAGCGGGATAATTTCCGACAGGAGGAACTTATCATCAAGGAATCCATCCGGATGGTATGGCCATCTATCTTAAGTAGTTCAGAGAAGGACTTGGCCTGGGCTTCTATCTCTTGCTGGATGAGGTCAACCCCATGCTCTTGGTTGTATTTATATACCGCAGAGCGAAAGTTGGTCAGGCTGTTCTTGGATACCGGTTGTTCGAAAAAGCTGGTGGTATGTAAGGCATACTGGTACCGGATATCAAACATTAGGGAATAAAGGGCTTCTTCATCTGATTGACCAAATACTTCCCTTAAGATTAAAAGTCCGAAATAGACATTTACCGGATTATTAGGCCGGGAGGCCGGATTATCACTATACAATACGCTAAATCGTTCTTCTTTGATGAGGGGTAAGATCTCTTTACTAAAGGTCTCTGCCCAGGAATCTTTAAGATATTTTCTCTCTCTTGCGGTAAGGGATAAGAGGGCATCGTTGATGGCCATTTGTTGAGCGTTATTTAGCTGGAAGGACATGGGAACTCTCCTTTATTTATTGGTATTTTTCTGACTTATTATAGCATAAAACACTAATAAAATAAAGGGTTTTAGCCATTTTTGCTATTTATTTTTTCAAGGTGCTATGATTAAATATTTAGTCTAAATATTTAATCTACAAGTTATTATTTACTGTTATTAGTCCTATTTTTGAAATAGGGGTTTTTAGGTACTTTTTGGGTTATAATCATTAATGTGAAAATTGTCTTTTTTAGTTTCATGATAATACCCTCCTTAAGAAAATTCTATAAAATAAATTACCTTTCTTAACAAGGTATTCAAGGGGAATCCTTCCCCTTGAGATCCCCTGAATTAAAAGCAAAATATATTGTTACTTATTTAGTAAATAATATTTATATTAGCTTGCAGAGCTCACCTCCTTCTTGTTCAGTCTCACCACTCTTACCTTATCTTAAATTCAGCCGGTAAAGTAGTCCTTCTAAATATTGAATACCCTCTAAAGCTACCCTATCCGATTCCTCAATCGGGGTAGTCAATTCTACCTCTACAGAGAGATAGCCCTCATATCCTACCCTTTCTAAAGCCCTAATGATCCCCTCACCATCTACCTTACCTCCACTGCCAGGTACAAAGTGACAATGGATATGGTCAAAGATATCTTCCATATGAATATGGAAGATCTTTTTACCTAATTTCCTTATAACCAAAAAGGGGTTCTCGCTCATTACATACATATGCCCTACATCAAGTAAAATGCCAAAATTATCAGCAGTTACCTCATTCAGGATCCTTTCCATATCCTTTAAGGTGCTGATAAGCCGAGGATAGCTTCTACCTATTCTCCCGGCGGCAAAACCGGTAGCCGGGGGTTCCGCTTCGGTAGCTACCTTTATGCCTTTATCAGCCGCGTATTTTGCTAACTCCTTAAACCCGGCTATTGCTTTCTTCCAGTTTTCTTCTCTGTCTCCCTCGTTTACCAGGTCGAGACCGGGACCGATATTGACGACAGAAGAACCCAGGTCAGAAGCCAGGTCTATTCTCTCTTTTGCAAATTCTACATCTAAGGTAGGAGTCCCTCCCTGGACTGCAGAGACTTTAAGATTAAGGGAGTTGAGCTGGGCAAGTAATTTGGTACGACTTTGCTTATCCAATTCATGAACCGGGTGGGTACGAGCGATCTCCACCCCCTCATATCCTAAACGAGAAACGTGCTTAATCACCTCTTCAAAGGAATGCTGACTATAAGCATTGGAAACGATGGATAATTTCATTATTTTAATCCTCCTCTAATTTTTATTTAAAGAAATTTTTTCTAATTTTCAAAGATAATGGCTCCTTCACTTCCTTCTTTAAAGACTCGGATAGCCTCTTCCGCTTGATCTAAGGAAAAACTTCGGGTAATAACTGGTTCGGCCAGGACCTTCCCGATCTCTAGCCAGCGAATTGCTCTTAAGAAATGTTTGGTCAAAAGGGCTACATCTCCACAAATAGTTAACCCCTTTCAATAAAATCTTGTTAAAACCAATTACTTTCTATCTGTTTTCAGCAACCATCTCAGTATAGGAACAATTTAAAATTTCAAATACATTACCAAAGGGATCCTGGCAATAAGCCGTCTGACAACCTGGGAAAAGTTCCCATATCTTACTAATCATTTTTCCTTTATTCTTAGTAATCTTTTCGATGGTCTCTTCTAAATTGGAGACATTAAAAGCAATATGAAAGATACCAGTTTTCCAATA
>JAGPKD010000161.1 GCA_018054125.1 Candidatus Oleihabitans oleiphilus
GGTGCTAAGCCGGTTATTTTTTACAGCATCTTAGCCTGTATCAATGAAGGAGATGAGGTAATATATCCCAACCCGGGTTTCCCTATTTACGAATCAGTAATTAACTTTGTGGGAGCCAAAGCAGTTCCCTTACCTTTATTGGAAGAGAAAGATTTTAGCTTTGCAATAAATATGCTGAGGGATAAGATTACCGAGAAGACCAGAATGATTATTATCAACTCTCCTCAAAATCCCACCGGAGGGGTTTTAACGGAACAAGATTTAAAAGAAATTGCTAAACTGGCTCAACAGAATGATCTCTGGGTTTTATCAGATGAGATATACAATCATATGGTTTATGATGGGGAGTTTAGCAGTATTGTTTCTTTACCAGGGATGAAAGAGAGAACCATACTGCTGGATGGTTTTTCCAAAACTTATGCCATGACTGGCTGGCGGTTAGGTTTTGGAGTAATGAATACTGAACTGGCCACCCATTTTGCCCGCCTGGAAACCAATTCGGTCTCCTGTACTGCTACCTTTACTCAGCTGGCCGGAATCGAGGCCTTAGAGGGTCTCCAGGAAGAGTCTCAGGCTATGATCAGAGAGTTTAAATCCCGGCGAGATATTATGGTGGAAGCATTGAATGATATTGATGGAATTAGCTGTAAGAAACCTGGTGGTGCCTTCTATGTCTTTCCCAATGTTACCGAGGTGTGTCGGAGACTTAATCTAAAAGATTCTAAAGAACTACAACAGTATCTTTTGTATGAAGCTGATGTTGCCGTACTGGCCAGAACCTGTTTTGGCAGAAAAAACCAGGAAGAGGACCAGGAATATATCAGGCTTTCTTATGCTACCTCTCGGGAGAATATTAGAGAAGGAATCCAGCGAATCAAAGAAGCAGTGGAGAAATAAAATCTAATTTTAATGTTATTCCCATAGGGTCTTTAAAAAGTGGGGAAGGTCTGGTAATAGAAATTTATCAGAAAAAGGCTTTTAGATATTCATAATAGCAAGCATTTAAGGGAGAAGAAAAATGATTGAAAAAAAAGAACTCTCTATTGCAGAGATAAAGGCTGAGATTTTGAAATCTCTTAAAGGGATGAATGTATCTGTAAAGAGAATTATCCTTTTTGGTTCTAGGGCAAGAGGGAATTACTCAACATTTAGCGATTACGATTTTCTTATAATAACAAAGAAGAAACTTACCATTAAGGAAAAAATGAAGATGGCAGGGGAAATTAGAAGGTCATTGGCAAGATTTTATATCGCTGCCGATATAATAATCAATTCAGAAGAAGAAGTAGAACTAAAGAAAAATAAAATAGGATATATTACAAGATATGCCTTAAAAGAAGGTGTTAACATATGATTGATGAAGATGTTAGAAAATGGACAGTAAAGGCATTAAATGATTTTAAAGTTGCAAGACACGAGTTAAATCTTCCAGAAGATGAAATAACTACAGATGTGGTCTGTTTTCATTGTCAACAAACCGTTGAAAAATTACTCAAGGCATACCTTATTTTTAAGAATATAGATTTCGGAAGGACACATCATTTAGAACTACTTCTTGAACTTTGTTCTGAACAGGCTACTGAATTTAAGGAATTATATCTAGGAGAGCTTTCAGACTATGCAGTAGAAATCAGATACCCTGAGACATTTTATATTCCAAGTGTTGAAGAAGCTAAGGAATGTTTTGAGATTGCTTCAAAAGTGAAAGAATTTGTTCTTAAAAAGCTTGGGATAAAGGAGGATGATTTAAAATAAAGATATTAATTCAATCCCTGACCTTGGGGTAAATTTTGTTAATCCATACTGATAGTAAGGGTAAAATTAAAAGGTAGATTTGCCTAAAGTGAGAAACTTCGCGAAGACTTTTTGCTTATCCTGACTATGAAAAAATGCTTATGAAACGATAATAAGTACATTAAATAAAATATCATGAAGCAAATTAGTAGTTCACAATATATTTTAGGCCCCCATTGTAGGGGGGAAACTTTACCACCTCTTTCCAAGAAAATTATCTATATTGATCAGTTTGCCTTAAGTTATATGGTAAGGGCGCTTCATCCTGAGATGAAGGCAACCGGAAACAGTGAGGCTGATTATTTCTGGCTACAATTGTATCAAAAACTGGATAAGCTAATTAAGATGCAAATTATTATCTGTCCTCAGTCCCATTTTCACCTGGCAGAATCGATTGTATCCAATTTTTTTGAACCTCTGGAAGCGATGTACCAGCTCTTATCAAGAGGTTTTCAGTTTCTAAATCAGAGCCAGATAAAAAAACAGCAGCTGAAAGAATCTGTGCTAAATTGGCTCGGAAATTCAACAAAGCATAACTACAGCATGATTGGCTCTTACCATACCGTTTTTAATCAGAATATTAATAGCTGGTTGCCTAAAACATTTCACTATAAACCTACTCATTATTCACCAGCCTATAAGGAGGCACTGAGGAAATCAAGGGAAAGAATTCATCAGCAGTGGATCAGGGAATTTTGTCTCTGGAAAGAAGAAACCAGGATTAGATTTGAGCAATGGAAGGAAATTTTTTATCTATCTTTACTGAAAGAGATTTTATCTTCCCACCCGGATTACCGTAAATACATCAATATGTTGCCTGCCCAGCCTCATTATAATATTAAGCTGGGCTATTTTCTGATAGAGTCAATAGAGGTTATAGAGGTAATACATTCAGTGTTTCAAGAAGAAGGTATAGGAAGGGAAGCCTTAGAACTGAATACCTGGCATTATCTCCAATCAGAATCCTTTCGCCAGATACCTTTTCTCAAACTATATGCCTTATTTTATGCCTCTTTTGCTCGTAAGGGTGGGTCGGGTCAAAAAAGCCCTCCTGATCGAGGAACGACCAATGATTTAAATATGCTCTCTCTATTATTACCCTATTGTGA
>JAGPKD010000004.1 GCA_018054125.1 Candidatus Oleihabitans oleiphilus
CCCTCTTCATAGCCAACATAACCAGGAGGAGCACCAATTAATCTAGCTACACTATGCTTTTCCATATATTCAGACATATCAATTCTAACCAGAGCATTCTCATCATTAAATAAAAAGGCAGCTAGACTACGAGCAAGTTCAGTTTTCCCCACTCCAGTAGGACCCATAAAGATAAAGGAACCTACCGGTCGATTCGGGTCTGATATTCCAACCCTGGAACGACGGATAGCATTAGAAACAAGGCTTACTGCTTCATCCTGTCCCACTACTCTTTTCTTCAATTCCTCTTCCATGCGAATTAATTTTTCAGTTTCCCCTTCCATTAAACGTCCTACTGGAATATTAGTCCATTTAGAAACAATTTGAGCAATATCTTCTTCAGTAATCTCTTCTTTTAACATACGGGAACTTTTTTGCAGTGAATCAATTTTTCTATTATATTCTTCCAGTTGTTTTTCCAGCTCTGGCATCTTGCCATATTTTATTTCAGCAAGCCGATTGAGGTCACCATTTCTTTCGGCCTGTTCTGCTTCTGTTCTTGCTTTTTCAATCTCACTTTTAATTTGATTAATCTTTTGAATAATCTCCTTTTCATGATTCCATCTAGCTACTAAAGATTTTTTTTGTTCCTCTAAATCACTTAAAGTTTGATTAATCTTTTTTATTTTCTCCTGGGCAATAGCATCATTATCTTTCTTTAAAGCCTGCTTTTCAATCTGGAGTTGCATTATCTTTCTTTGAATTTCATCAATCTCTACCGGCATGCTATCAATTTCCATACGCAATCCAGAAGCAGCTTCATCAATTAAATCAATAGCTTTATCTGGCAAAAAACGATCAGTTATATAGCGATAAGAAAGGGTAGCAGCAGCAATGAGAGCAGAGTCCTTAATTTTTACTCCATGATGCACTTCATAGCGCTCTTTTAAACCCCTTAAAATAGCAATGGTATCCTCCACGCTCGGTTCTTTAACTAACACTGGCTGAAATCTTCTCTCTAAAGCTGCATCTTTTTCAATATACTTTTTATATTCTTTTAAAGTGGTAGCACCAATGCAACGCAACTCTCCTCGAGCCAGAGCCGGTTTTAACATATTAGAGGCATCTACAGCACCTTCAGCGGCACCTGCCCCAACTAAAGTATGTATTTCATCAATAAATAAAATTATAGAACCAGCTGCTTGCTCTATTTCCTTTAAAACAGCTTTCAAGCGGTCTTCAAACTCTCCTCTGAATTTTGCTCCCGCTATGAGAGCACTGATATCTAAGGCAATAATTCTTTTATTTTTCAGTCCTTCCGGTACATCTCCACTGACTATGCGACGAGCAAGCCCTTCTACTATGGCTGTTTTACCAACCCCGGGTTCTCCTATTAATACCGGATTATTTTTTGTTCTTCGACTTAAAATCTGCATAACCCTTCTGATTTCATCATCCCGACCAATAACTGGATCCAGTTTTCCCTCCCTCGCCAATTGAGTTAAATCACGAGAGTATTTTTCTAAAGCTTGATACTTTTCTTCTGGATTTTGATCGGTTATTCTTTGATTCCCCCTAATCTTCAACAAAGCCTGATAGACCTTATCCCGATTAATTCCTCTTTCTTTAAAATAGCGAGCAAAAGAGCTATCCTCTAATTCTAGCATAGCCAGTAATAGATGTTCTGTGCTGATATATTCATCTTTCAATTTGCTTGCTTCCTGAGTTGCTTTATTGAATACGGTATTTAACTCATTACCAATATATTGACCTGCTCCCCCTCCATACACACTGGGGTACTGGGCTAATTTTCTTTCTAAAAAGGCTTCTAAATCAGCTATATCAACTTCTAATTTAGCTAAAACCGAGGGAATGATACCATCTCGTTGTCTGATTAAAGCCAGCAATAAGTGTTCACTTTTAATTTCCTGATGATTATTCTGTAAAGCCAATTGTTGAGCCTGACTGATTGCTTCCTGAGCTTTAATGGTAAATTTATCAAACTGAATCATATTTTGTCTCCTTTTTACAATTTTCTTATTTTATATTATATATCTATTATATATTATAATTATACTGCTATTGTCAAATATCCGAATATCGTAATAATATATTTAGATTTTTAATTTTATTTAAAATACAATAATGCTATATTGTTCTTACCTCTTTTGTGTCTGAAAATATTAGCTGGAAATTATCTTACTTATCTTATCTTACTATTAATTCAAGATGATAAATGAGAGAGATTAATTTGTTCCCTTCGTTCGCTGTGGTAATGATTAAAGAAAAAAAATCCCTGTTACACCGAACAGGGGCTACCTAAAACAATATTATAACTACCGCTCAAATTTTTAATTACAGCTATTTGCTATTAATCTTATTCTAATTACTGATTACTTAAATATAAGCAAAAATATTAATTAGGCTTTAGTGGCGGAATATTTTTCATTTTTTCTAATTTTCTAATTTCATCTCTTAACTGAGCAGCTTTTTCATAATTTTCTTTCTCTACTTCCATTTGTAGTTCATTTTTTAGTTGAGCTAAACGAATAGCAACCTCCTCTTCATCTTTAGAAGAATGAACGATAGAGGCCTTTTTCATTACCTCATCAGCTACAAAAATTGGTGCTTCTAACCTTAAGGCTACCGCAATAGCATCGCTCGGTCTGGCATCAATCAATAATTGTTTTTCTCCCTTTTTTAACCAGATAGTGGCATAATAAGTATTATCTCTTATATCAGAAATAATAACTTTTTCCATGCTTAATTCAGCAGATTCGATAATATTTTTAATTAAATCGGGAGAAAAAGGTCTTTTAGGTTCAGTTTTTTCTAATGCTAAAGAAATCATTTTAGCCTCATAAGGTCCAATCCATATTGGTAACCATTTTTTTTCATCCTGGTCCTTTAAAATTACTACAAAGCCTTTAGTGACTGGGTCAACTGCTACTCCAAAGACTTTTACCGGGATCATTGCCTTCTCCTCCTTCCCTTATTAATAACTATATCTTTTTCAAAGGTAAAAAGTATTTTCATAATAATTATAACATATTATTGCTAAGATAAAAAAGGATATCCTCAAATGCCAATTGCTTTCAGTAAAAAAATAAGATAATTAGGAGAAGTATCCACTGAAACCCCTCTCTTATTAGTATTGAGTATCTAGTATTCAGTATGTAGTGTAAACTTCAGTTAAAAAATAAAGAACAATACCTTTTAAAAAAATTCTATCTTGTTTTAGCAACAAGATAATCAAGGAGAATGCTTCCCCTTGATATCCCCTAATTAACCTTAAGGTAATATTTATCACCCTCACCTTACCTCTCCCTTCTAAGGGAGAGGAATATGATGATGAGCATAACTAGATTCAGTTTCAATAGACCATAGATATAACATAAAACTCGGTATACGTTATACGTAATACGATATACCATATTCACCTTCACCTTACCTCTCCCTTCTAAGGGAGAGGATTAGAGTGTTTAGGTATCGGCATTATTGAAATTCCTATACAACAAAATATTCAAGGGGAATCCTTCCCCTTGAATATTTTGTTGTAGTAATTAAGATATTTCTACTTTTTCATTTATTATTATCTATAGTTAGCCTGAGTTTGTCTGACTGAATTTAAAATTCATTACACTGCTTATAATAATTATCGCCGAGCCAATGAGTGTCAATAAGTCTGGTATTACTCCTAAGCAGGTAATTTCCAGAATAGCAGCAAAAATAAATTATTGGTTATTTCTTTTTCTTGCCAATATTTAAAAATTGCTCCATAATCATTACCAATTCTTTACTTTCTTCCCCCTTAATATTTATTACTGGCAAAGATATTCTGCTTCTCATTTTCTGACAAAGTTGCACCACATCTATCCAATCTGCTTCATAACTCTCTTTCCCATAGCGATGAAATTTTGGATAAAAGGGATTAACGGTAACTGCTAACACTGGTAAGCTATGGAGTGTCTTAAGTTTGATTCCTTTTCTTATCATATCAGCAAGAAGATCTTTAAGATGGCAAATATCTTGGGAACCGACTAACAAAAAGGTGGGATTATCAATCAGAATTGTTTTCCCTCGGAATAATTCACTATATTTTTCCACCATCTCTTTTAATAGCTTATCCTGAATAATTCCTGGTATATATATTTCTGCCGATTCTTTTTCATCGATATTGTTAATTAAATTATGAAGTGTTTTTTGACTAATCAGGGAATGATCATTTAATTGTCTTATAACACCATTTTTCTGAAAAATTACCATATTGTGTTGAGGTCTTCTTATTTCTTGGTTAGAAATCTTTTGTTTTTCTCTCAAAGGTAAATTGTACACTCTTAATATACTTTCGGTCTCCTCCACAAGTAAATCAACATCAATATGACGAGAGGCTCCAGTGGTTAAAATCAATGCATCGCAATGCACTAATGGTATCATCCTATTCAAAGCTCCATCAACCAATATTATTTGAACTCTCTGTTGTTTTATTTTTTGAATAATATATTTTAAGTCTTTGCTCTTATTGGGACCGGCTAAAACCACTAAACCTTCTTGCAAGGTATTCTCTATTAATACTGGTCCTAAAGGAGTAAGAATGGGCGTTTTTTCAATTGTTTCTAATTTTGCTGCTGTGGAAGATAAGCATTGTTCTGCAGTAGCAATGATATTGCCTTTCTGAATAAAAATGCGTGGTTTGGGTAATCCAGTAATATTGTCTATATCTTCTCCATCATAGCCAATGCTGGTTAGCCCTACCCCAATATTTTCCTTATTGGCCCATTCCAGTAAAAAATTAAAAGTGGTAGTTTTTCCAGTATTTTTAGCTGTTCCTAATATTCCAATTATCTTACTACTAATTGGCATAGGCTATTTCCGCTTATCTTTCCATGATGGTATTTCTTCCAGCAAGACCAGGGTAAGCCCCATCCTCAGGTCCACCTAATAACCCCTCGTATAGTGAATTAACAAAACTACCTCTTCTGGCAACTTTTTCTAAAGTTGTTTCAATTCCTTGTTTTATTTCTTGTTCATATTCTTTGGCTTTAGCTGTCGGTTTTATCTCTGCCTTTCCTAAGAAACGAAATACTTCTTGAATTGCTCTTAAAGTATCAATCCTGGAAGAAATAGAAATCGGACCTCTGGAATAGGCCTCATCAGCAGAGGCTATGGTAATTGCATCAACCTTAAGGGAAATAGCCAGAGCGGCATGTAAAGCAGTAGTTAATGAAGATTGGACTCTATCTTCAGAATGAGTCATAAAACCAATCGGTTCTCCAGGCCAGATGGGAGCATCAATAATGGAACGCAAACTATTGATTTTAGCCACATTATAATCAATATAGTTATCATCCATCTTACCAGTAATCATAACATCAGGTGAATAACAAAATAAAGGTTTTAATATTGGTTGTGCCTGTAATTTTAAAGCTAAATCAGCAATAATCAGCAAACCAGCGAATGATTTATAGGCTGGCACCCCTCCCAATTCCTCATTAGTTGGCTCATCAAAGGGCATCTTATATTTGGCCGCATATTTTATGGTTTCTATACCATCAATAGTTAACCTCGCCGGATCAGTGCCTCCATTCAATGCTCCATAAACTATATGAATTTTTGTTAAATCTGCACCTAATTCACCAGCCAGAACCGCTGTCTCAGGTGTATTTAATCCCCGATGTGCCCGGACGGTCCAGAGAGTTTCTTGATGAAGGGAAGATTTTATCTTTGCTAAATTTTCCCAGGTAATAATGGAGCCATCTTCTTCATGAGATAATATTCCTTCCAGAAAGCCCTCAGTGCGAGCACCCCAGGAGGGATCAAAATGAAATACTCCATCTGCTCCCCAGGCTTCACTTGTTTTAATATGAGCAATATCCATGATTGGGCAGCCAGTGCCATATTGAACAAAGACAAGTGGTAAAGACTGAGAATGCCTTAACTTTTTAAAATTGATATTTTCCTTTTCTTTTTGAATATAGACATCAAGCCTAGATATTTCTTCTGGAGACAGGGCTCTTACTTTATTAGGAAGCTTACCGTCTTGATAAAACTGTAAAATTTTCTCATCACAGTAGTTAAGGTAATTCCCCATTAAAAGCTTAATCTTATTAGATTTATCTTGCTGAGTTAGATTGCTATCCTTATTGATACCAATCATTCTTTCTCGTAGTTTTGCCCTTTCAATAGCTGGACTGGTCTTGTTACTACTCCACTGGATAATCTCTTCAGTAATTTCATTTAACAGTTTTTTTATTTTATCGTTTTTATATTGATAAGTATACTGGGCAGGGATAGAGACTTTTTTTCTAAATAATTTTCCCTTTTCTTGTAGGTATTCTCTATCTTCAAGATAAGCTATAATTTCTTCAAAATCCGTTCCTGCTCCAAATCCCTTATCAAATCCTAATTCAGCTGCTAATTGTGGGGTAATTGCTTTTCCTCCTAACACTATTTTGGCTTTATCTCTAATCTTAGCGGCATCTAACATATCAATAAATTTGCCCAACAATTCTGCCACACCATACCCTAAGGTTCTACTAACCAAGAGGTAATTTACATCAATTTCAGAGGCACGACTGATAATTTCTTCTAAAGGTAAATCAGGAGGCAATAAGATAGTCTGATGCCCTCTATCTTTTAACTTTCGATTTAAAATCTTCAAGGCAACGTCATGAACTGGATCCAGTGGAATCAATAAAACTCTTTTCTTATCTCTAATCTCATTCATTTTCTAATAGGTACACTTCTTTTTTATTCCTTATTATTTTTATATAAATCCAACCATCCATAGGAATCACCAGGTTTGTAAATGTTGGCTCGCAGCCTGATCCGAGCACCAGAGCCTAAAAACTCAATAAAAACCACATCAACATCTTTGAACCCCAAATTTTTCATCATTGCCAACCCTAATTTCTTCCCCTCTTCCTCACTTTTACAAGCAATAAAGGTCTCAACATCCAGTGAATCTAAGATATAATCTAAAAAGTCGGCATGCTCAATCATCATTCCCTCCTGCTATTACCCTTAAGGGAACAGGTTTGGTAGGAGGACGAAAGGTAGAAAGAGGTATCTCCTCTACTTTCTTATGGAGATAGGAAGCGATAGCCTGTAAGAGAATTCTCTGGCAGGTCTTCCCCTGGCAGGGACCCATACCAGCCCGGGTAAGACGTTTGATCTCATCTAAGGTAGTGTAACCCTTGTCTAATTGTTTTCTTATCTCTCCCCAGGTAATATCCTCACAACGACAGATAATGGTATCATCATCCATTTTTATACTCCTCCACCTTGATATTACGGATCAAAAGAGCCAACTCTTTGGGCACCAGGATACTTATGATAGAAGTCTTATTTTTGGTGCTCTGCACCCTGCTCACCTTCACCTGAGCTACTCGGTTACCTTCTCGGTCTAAGCCTGAGACCAGCTCACCTTTCCTGGGTAGGGGTAACAGTTCATAGGGTAATTTAACTAAGGCCTCTTTCTGAGAGTAGTTGCTATCTACTACAAAGATAGCCAGTCCAGGACAGGAGGCAATACAGAGACCACAACCGGTGCATTTAGCATAATCCACCTTGGGTAGCTCATTGATATCGGTAAAGGGTAAAATTGCTCCCGAAGGACAGGAAAGAGCACAGGGGTCACAGGGGATATGTTGAAAACATTCTATCACCACCACAGGTTTCTGTTGCAATAGCTCTTTGGGGGGTATTACTCTTTCTAATTCTGCTTTAGTAGGGACACCATCAGTGGATAGGGACATCTCTTCCTCCTCTAGTCAGAGTAGCCTTTTTTAGGCCAGTGCGGATCTTTTCACTGGCCGGATTATTACGTAATTGAAACAGTTGTTGTTGGTAGTTGGCCTTGAGCTCTTGGTAGTGGGGGTGAGAAAGGCCTAAACTGGCTGCGGCATTTAAACCAGCTAGCTGCCCTTCGAGCAGGGCACTGCTGGCCTCCTCAATACCAGCCACATCACCAGCAAGGTAGATCTGGTCTAAGGAGGTCTTCAGGTTCTCATCTCGAAGAGCGACATAACCACCCAATTCTGGAATATAGGCCATCTGACAGCCGGCCTGCCAGAGTAGTTCTGATAAGGGTGACAAACCCACCGCCAGACAGACGGTATCTACTTTTAGTTCTTTTTCACTATCAGGGATAAAGTTAAAGTTCTGATCGAGCTTGGCAATGGTTACACTTTCCACCTGCTCTTTTCCTCTTACCTCCTTTAGGGTAGAGGAGGTATAGATGGGTACCCCCATTCTCCTTATCTTACTGGCATGCACCCAGTAACCACCAATATGAGGTAAGGCCTCTACGATAGCCTCTACCTGGATAGCGGCCTGTAACAGCTGATAGGAGACAATCAGACCGATATTACCAGCACCAACCATCAGAACCTCCTGACCAGGGATAACTCCATAGACATTGAGTAAGGTCTGCACTGCCCCTGCTCCATAAACACCAGGCAGGTCATTATTAAGGAAGGGGAGCATATTCTCAGCAGCACCGGTAGCCACAATAATTCGTCTGGGTTTTACCTTCAGCCATCTCTTGCCATGATAACCTTCCAAGATAGTGATAATTCCATCCTCATAATAGCCAGTAACAGTAGATTGGATTAATACCTCAATATGGGGGAATTGGCTAAGCTCGGTAATTAAATTACGGGCAATATCAATACCCCTTACCCCGGCAAATTGACTGGCAGAACCAAAGAATTTATGGGTCTGCTTGATGAGTTGTCCGCCTAACTGGAGGCCATCATCAACCAGTAGGATACTAAGCTCGGGAGAACAGGAGGCAGCAGAAAGGGCAGCAGCCAGACCGGCTGGTCCACCACCTATTATGGCCAGATCATACTCTTTCACTCTAACACCCCTTCTCCTGTTGTCTTTCTACTACCATACCCTCTTCTAATCTGGTGATACAGGTTCTGACATTGGCTATCCCATTAACCCTCATCAGACAGGAAGAACAGTTACCAATGGCACAAAAGAAGCCACGAGGGCGCTTCAATCTTCTACTGTAGCTTAATACCTTGATGCCGGAGGCCACTAAGGCAGCAGCAATGGGTTCATTATCATAACCCGCCATCTGTTGCCCTTCAAAGGTGAAGGTAACCTTCTTGCCATGTTGAAATTGTAAGATGGGATGTTTTTGTACTCTCATTAAAAAATCCTTACTTATCATATTTTACTTAAATCTTGATAATCTAAAAGGATACAAAGGTATACTAGTTTTGCCATTTATTACTAATTCAGCGATTAATCTACCAGTTATAGGCGAAAGGGCAATTCCATCGCCTTCATGTCCGGCTGCCATAATAAATCCTTCCAAACCTTCTACTTTACCTAAAATTGGTAGACCATCTTCCGTATAAGGTCTAAGCCCAGCAAAAAACCTAATAATAGATACATTTCTGAAAGCTGGTAATAAAGACACCAGATTTCTGGCAATACTTTCTATACCATCGTAACTCACTTTTTTATTGAAACCTACAAACTCTCTAGTAGCTCCAATCAAATAATTATCATTTGCAGTTGGCTCTATGGTTAGACCACCACCATTGTTATTAGCAATTTCAGGGTCATATTTGCAAGCAATATAGTTTGAAGTGCAAAGCACACCTTTTATAATATTAGGGATTGTCTCTGTTACCATAAGTTGACCCCTTCGAGGTTTAATAGGAATATTTAAATTGACCATGGCGCCAATCTCTGGCGCATAAATTCCTGCTGCATTAATAACTATATTTGTTTTAATATTCCCTCTATTGGTAATAACTTCCTCAACAGTTCTATTTTTTCTCTTGATTCCTAAAACTTTGGTATAGGTAAATACTTTTGCATTATTATATCTAGTTGCTGCTTCTATAAATCCATAGGTAAGTAAAATAGGGTTAACCCGGGCATCAGCAGAGCAAAAAGTAGAGCCTGCTACAGTTTCCGATAAAGCAGGTTGTTGCTCTCGCGCTTCATCTGAATTTAAAAGTTTTACCTCTAATCCAGTTTTATTTTGCTCTTGAACAAACTTTTCCATAGCATTATATTGGTTTTGTTCTGGTATTACCACCATAGCACCATCAGCAACATATTCTATTTTATAATCAAGTTCATCTTCCAAGGTTTTAAACAGGTCAGCACTTTGCATTGCCATCTTAAGATGGATTCCTGGTTTTTTAGTTTGCAGAAATATGAGGCCTTCACAAGCGCTGGAAGTGCCGCTAGCAATGGAACTCTTTTCTAATAAAACTACCTCAACTTTTTCCTTAGCAATTTGATAAAATATTGAAGCACCTATTACTCCCCCACCTATAATCACTACGTCTGCTTTTTGAACCACCATAGAAGCTGACCCTCCACACCTTCATTAAAACATCGCGCCTTTAATTAAAGGAACTTTTAACTAATCCAGAATAAAACCATTGCATTAAAGTATATATATCAAATACCGGTAAGTTCGAAATTTTTTGAATATCATAGGCATAAGGAGACATATTGGTACATTCCAGCACAATAGCTCCAATATCTTCATTGAAATTTATCATATTTTTTACTGTTTCTATGATCTCATTTCTTATTCTTTCTTTATTTATAAAACCTGATTGGTTCTGTATAAATATTTTCTGAAAATATTCTCTATTTTCCATTCCCATTATAATCAAGGGACTGTTTTGGATACCGGCACCATAAAGATGTTCTTCTGTTAAAGATTTAGAGTTAGCAGTTATAACACCTATTCTCTTCTTTTTATTTAATATTTGATATATCATGGGTATCTGTAATAAGCTGGAAGTAAAAACAGGAACATTAACACTATTACTAATATCTTTTTGATACTTTGCCATAAATCCACAAGTCGTAGTAATAGCATCAACTCCTTTTTCTTCTAAATATCTCGCTGCTTTTATAGCAGATATTAATACTCCATAATCGTCATGGTTTACTATGTTTTCAGGATAGATTCCCTCTATCACCTGGTAAACAACGGGAAAATTCCAGGTCTTGGGATTGCCTATGTCCCCTAATAAACGTTGAAACTTGGTATCTAACTTAATAATGCCAATATATGGTTGGTTATCTTTTTTTTGGTAACAGTCAAACATTATTGTTTAGGTCCTATTTGATTACTTTGACTATCTTTAATATTTTTTTCTAATATCATGTTTTTTTGCTTTTTCCCCAAGGGGAACTTTTTCAAAGCCCAGGACATTAAAACAGCAATAAGTAGAACTCCAGCTAAAATCGTATCATAAAAAGAAGGTACAATATTAATCAATATTAAAAAAGTACCTATCAATATTACCACAATCCGCTGCCAGTATTTAAGATGATGGTTTAGAAAATAATTAGTTAAACCAGCAGCTAAAAAATAAGTGGCAAATAATAACAATATAAACACGGTAGATATCTCTATAAAAGTTCCTCGCATTAGTAATGCATCATTATAAATAAAAATGTAAGGAATAATAAACCCAACTAAAGCTAATTTAAAAGCCTCATAGCCTGTTTTTAGTGGATCTGAACCAGCAATAGCTGCTCCGCAATAGGCGGCAATACATACTGGTGGTGTTATCTCAGCAAGAATCGCAAAATAAAAAACAAATAAATGGGAAGCTAATAAATCACAACCCATAGCTGCCAATGCCGGTCCGCCAATAGTAATAGCAATAATATAGGCAGGAGTGCAAGGCAGACCCATCCCTAAAACTAATGAAGTAATCATAATCAGTAATAAAGCCAGAAATAGATATCCCCTAGACCAATTAGTAATTACCGCCGCTATACCTAAACCCAAACCAGTATGAGTTACAATAGAGACCACCATCCCTGCTCCAGCACATGCCAGAGCAATCATAATCATATTACTTCCCCCTAATCTTAAAGTATCCCACAATCTTCTGGGAGTCATCATCGTGTCTTTTTTAAAAAAACTAATAGTAAAAGATATCAATATAGCAATAGATGCTGCCATAAATGGAGAATAACCGGTCAACAACATATAAATTAATCCAACCAAAGGAATCAATAGATATAAATCCCGCATTAAATTTTTTAAAGGTAAAATCTCATCTTTACTTAAACCACTTAAATTGTCTCTTAACGCAATAAAATGAACTCTCATAGCAATACTTACATAATATAAGATTGCTCCTAAAACAGCCGCAATAATTATCTTTACATAAGGAATTCCAGTAATTTCTGCCATTACAAATGCCCCAGCGCCCATAATAGGTGGCATTAATATTCCACCAGTAGATGCAGCTGCCTCAACCGCGCCAGCAAATTGACTTTGATAACCCATCTTTTTCATTAGAGGAATAGTAAAAGTACCAGTAGCATATACATTAGCAGCTGCTACTCCACTAACAGAACCGAATAGAGCGCTGCCAATTACTGCTATTTGGGCTGGTCCCCCTGGTCTTGTTCCAGCAATTGCAGACGCAGCATTGGTAAAAAATTCACCAGTGCGAGTAGTTTCCATAAAAGCGCCAAAAATAACAAAAAGAGCTACAAAGGTAGCCGATACTCCTGTTATTGAACCATAGATTCCTTCCTCTGTAAATAAATATTGCATTTCGACAATTTTAGATAAAGGTATTTGCTTATTGAAAAAAACTCCGCTAAGATATGGGGCAATAAACAAATAAATAAAAAACACTCCAATAAGGATAGACATAGCAGGAACTACTGCTCTACGAATTGCCTCTAACAATAAAATAATATTTAATAGTCCCAGAACTAATTCAATAGTTAATACTGGATCTATAAATTGTAATCGGTAAGTCAGTCTCTCATCAGAAATCATAAGAAATAAAGGGGGTAAAATAGCCAAAAAAGCAAATAGACCATCAAAAAATGTTATACGATCTTTAGGGGATTTTGAAGTCGCTGGAAAAAGAATAAAGGCTATTGGTAACAAAAACAATAAATGAACTCCTCTTTGAAAACGAGGCTGCATAATTCCAAAAAAGGCAGTGTATAAGTGAAAAATAGAAATTGCAACTAACCATGCTTCAATGAAATAATTTTGCCATCCCTTAAATTTTCTCATTTTTGTCCTTACCTTCTTCCTTCTTATAATTTACTACAAATGATTTATAATACATGGCTTTCAATTCAAAAATTAATGAAAGCCATGTATTGTAATTGTCTATCATATAATCAGTAATCAACAGTTAATTACTTCTTACTCCATATACCCTGCTTCTTTGTAATACTTCTCAGCACCTGGGTGCAATGGAACTCCCACATTTTTCCAGCCATCTTCAGGTATAAAATACCTATTTGTTCTATCAATTTGATATACCTGTTCAATATTTTCATCAAAAATCTTTAAAATAGTATAAACCACTTCATCCGATACATCTTTGTTAACCAATAATTCTCCAGCAGTTACCACAACAGGAACATCTTTTTCTTGACCTTTATAAGTATTAGCAGGAATTACACACAAGCCCGATTCTCTGGCAATCGTTCCTAACTCTTCATGACAATAATCTATTAATTCTTCTGAAGCAGCCAGTATAATTGAATCTCTTCCTACTGTCATCTCTGTAACAGCAGCTGCCGGAATAGATAGATGGGTAGCGACAAAATCTACATGATGATCCTGGTATAAACTAACCATATCTGCATAAACAGCATGAAATACTTTGCCTCCTGCTTTTTCAACATCATCCAAGGAAACACCATAAAAATTGAAAATCTCTTCAACAATCGGTAAATCTGATGTCCCTTTCATGGGAGCAGCTATTTTAATAGCCTTTCCATCTTTAACCATTTGCATTAATTCTTTAATTGTTTCAATTCCCTGATTTTTTGCTGCCACAAAATGAATATTATAGATCCCAAATATTGCTCCAATAGCACGAACATCAGGATAAGGCTCTTCATACAAGGGAGCTTGGCCATCAAAAGCTGCCTTATCTACAAAAGTAATTCCCCATCCCAAGTCATCTTCACCAGTAGAAACTCTAACCGGATTAACTAAACCGCCACCAGGAACAACCTTTATGGTAATTTTGGGTTCATTCTCGTTGATCAGTTGCGCTAAACCGCCTGCTTGGGTATACCAACCACCACCTACACCACCAGCAACCCAGGTCAGCGTGATTGGACTTAGCTCCAGTTCTGATTGATCTGCTGAAACAGTTAAACTAACACCAAAAATAATCACTAACATGATTAGAAAAAATGTAGATATTTTTTTTGAAAAATTACCTCTCATTATTACTTTCCTCCTTATTTTTTATTAAAAGTAAGATATTTATTATATTGAGATATTAAATTAAATTCACCTCCTTTTTTTATTTTTCTTTAAGATTGGTGTACATCTTTGAAATCTTCTTATATCTATAAATTATATAACACCTGCATACTTACAGGTTATCTCAATCAGCCTTACCATTGCCTGAATTGCCCAGCGGGCTCTTTCTTCAATGAGATTACCATCATTATCGGTTGTTCCCAATCCAGGAGAAACAAAGATATTGCCATCATAGGCAATAGTAGCAATAATTCCCATTTGCGCAGTTCCTGATTGGAAGATATTGGTTCCGGAATACATATCTTCAATAGAAAAAATAGGAATTCCCAAACCACTCTTTTGCCAGCTTTTTTCATAATTGATCTCTATGGCACCAGAATTATATGATTTGGTAATCATAAAGTCATCTCTGATCTTTTCATTAATTTTAGCAAATTCTTCTTTGGTAATCTGGTAAAGTTGATCCACTGGTTCTTTTAATCTTTCCGGGTGATCTCTTAATACTTTCAGGGAGGCAATCACACCTACTAAAGCCTCTTTGCCCGGGTCAACCGTGACATAGGCCGCCTTACCATGGGAAGTTCCAGTTCCCCAGCGGTCTCCGTGGACCCCCAGGGCTCTTCTGATATCTACTAAGAGTGCTTCTTTGCCAATAATCAAACCAGCGGTGACACAGTAGGAAGCCTTATCCATACTGTAACACATAATATCAGCATTATTTTTTCTGATATCAATACCCACAAAAGGGACCCCCCAGGCATTATCTACAATATAGGGTACATCATAATCCTGAGCCAGTTTGCCAATTAATTTTTGTAAAGCAGGTGTTCCCTCTTCATCTTTTACTCCATAACCATAACCAGGTGTATCATATCCTAAAGAAGTAAAGGCAGCCAAGGTATCAGCATGGCGTTCAGCTATTTTCTCAAATACTTTAATCGATGCCTCAGGATCTACCTTACTTAACTGAACACAGGGGTGGTATTTTATACCATGACAATCATAATTAGCTCCTTCCAGAGGTACAATAATACAATCCAGATTATTCTGTCTTTTCCCATAAAATCCTAATTCTCCTGGAGTTGTCCCCCGATCAGCAAATAAATCTTTGTATTTTCCCGGGAAAGGCCGTCCATAGCCTCCATGGTGGTGTAAATGCTTTTCATAAGGAACAATATACCGGGAACGATAATTATCACCTCTTCCCTGCATGGGTGGGGTGGCCAGGACATCAAAAGCAACCCATAAGGCACCTTCACAGGTATTTATAGCTACTCCATCGTAATCATCACCATAGACATCCTTTACAATCTCTCTAATTTCTTCATCCAGGACACTATTGGGAATAATCTTCTCACCATACTCGGTTTCTGCTTCCCTAACCTCTTTAAAAGGTATGCCATGACAACCAGAGATAGCCCCCGTTAAACCAAATTTTCCTCGCAAATCTTGTGGTATTCCTATGTCGTCAGCTACTTTTCTTGCTTCAGCATAAATGTTGGGGATACTCTTTTGTAAATGCCGATACATTTGAAATTTATATTTAAAATCTGTCATTACCTCTTTCTCCTTTCCTTAATTAAAATTTATTTTTATTCTTAAAAATTAAATTCTATATTTTTTGATTACACCAAGCTCTTCCATTATCTCTTCTAATTGTTTCATTTTTTCAGCACTGAGAGGTCGTAGCGGAAGTCTTGGATTGCCTCCCGGAAGTCCCAGTATATTCATTCCCGCCTTAATTACTACTGGATTAGTAACTGAATAACAAATTTCCATTAAAGGGAAAAATTTGAATACTAATTCTCGAGAATTTATCATATCTTCATATTTTTGCCAGGGACGTGATAATTGAGCAAATTCCTCTGGAATTAAATTACCAGTAATATTAGTTGTTCCTGAACCACCAATCGCTAAATTAGGTAAAATAATAGAATAAGGTGGTGCATCACAAGTTAAAATATCAATTTTTCTATCCATACCTATCTGTACTTTAATAAGTTGACTCACATCAGGCATAGCCTCTTTTAAAGCAACAATATTTTTTATACTAGATATTTTGATAGCTGTTTCTGGCTTTATATTTACACCTACTCTAGTAGGGTTATTATAAACAGCGATGGGAATATCAACCTGATTGGCTACTGTTTTTATAAAATTATAAAGGTCATCCTGGGGTGGCTTAATATAAGCAGGCATTACCATTAAAGCACCATCTGCTCCAACCAACTGTGCATATTTAGTCATTTCAATAGTATCCTGAGTATTGGAACCAGTTGTTCCTACCAAAACAGGTATCTTACCACGAGTGTATTCCACTACATATTTTATAACCTGTTTCTTCTCTTCTTTAGATAGCATGGAAGATTCGCCAGCTGAACCTAATACTAATAAACCGTCAGTCTCATAGTGATGTTGAAAATCAATAATTGGTTTAAACTTTTCCAGATCAATTTCCCCATCTTCTCGAAAAGGAGTAGGAATTGCTACCCATGAACCAATAATTCTCATATTAATTATTTCCTTTCTGGGCTTGAATAATAATAGGATCCTCTATATTAATATGAAGATCTTTCCCAGTCACTCTTTTTGTTGAATAAAGAACAATATTTTGATGATTGGGCATATGGGTATCATCAAAACCAGCTACAATACCCAATAAATTATTATTCCAGTAAACTTCATCACCAACTACTATTACCCCTCCTTGAGATATTTCGATAAAAGCAATATAAGAAACCTGATTAACTACTGACCCCGGTTTGGCTTCCTTTTCATCAGTTACTATAAGTTCATGAATCTCATTTTTCTTTACAGCTCTTGAGATAGGTTTAATCAAGTTAAGTTCCCTTCCTTCCATCACTAACTGCAAAACTGCTACCACTGAGGATTGTATTTTTCTTTTAGAGCTATAAGTATTTTTGGTGACTAACCCGCTGGCATGAGGATCCATTATTTCACTCCCTTTTCCATTTCATTTATTTTAAAGATATTGATAAGATAAAAAAATAATTGCTTTATTCCTTAATCACCATAGGCAATGGCTTCCATTTCCACTTTAGCACCCTTCGGTAAATTGGTAACCTCGACACAGGCACGGGCCGGTAGAGTCGTATTGAAATATTCTGAATATACTTCATTTACCCTATCAAAATCTTTCATATTGGTAATAAAAATGGTTACCTTTAAAACCTTTTGTAATGAACTTTCGGCACTTTCTAAAATAGCCTTGAGATTTTCAATTACCTGTTTAGTTTGAATAGTAATATCACCATTTATCAAGGTATTACTATCTGGATTAATGGCAATTTGTCCCGAGACAAAAATCAGGTTATTAAATTTAATTGCCTGGGAATAAGGACCAATGGCGACTGGAGCAGCTTTGGTATTGATAATCTTTTTGATAATTGGAAACACTTCCTTCCATTTTTAGATATTAAAGTATTTTCCCGCTACTATCATTTTCAGATTTTATTTCAGCCAGATAATTATAAATGGTAAAACGGGAAACATTTAACTTATCTGCCAATCGATCAATGGCATCCTTAACCAGGAAAATCCCATGTTTCTGCAAATAGCGAACCATCTCTATTTTGTCTTCTTTTGGCATTTTATTAATTTCTTTCCCTATTTTTTGTTGAGCTTTGAAAAACAATCGCTCCATTAATTCATCCAGGGAATCTGAAAAGGATTCTTCTCTTTCTTCCTTAAGGATATTTTCTATATTATTCAAGTTATTGGTAACATTACAAAATTCATCTATTTCTCGGGAAATATTCATAAGTGGCTCTAGATTAAAGTTAAGGCATAAAAAGCCTACTATTTTCTTATTTTCATCACGAATAAAAATTGTAGTTGATTTTAATTTCTTTCCATCCTTACTCTCTGTGCGATAATTAGCAACATAGTCAGTATCATGAAACAAATCGGAGGTTAAAAAATATAAGCCCAGGTCGGTCATGGGAGCTCCAACTTTTCGGCCAGTTATATGACCGTTTTCAATTAAGATTATAGAATGTTCCAGGTCACTTACATCATGCAATACTACTTCGCAATTTCTGCCAAAACCTCGAGCAATACCTTTAGCTAGGGGAATATAATTTTTTAATAGTGGATTCATTTTATTTACCATTTTTTTGCAAAATTTCTGATAATTGAGCTTCTATATTTAAAAATAATTTTAATAATATCGAAATCTCTTGGAAATATCGATATTTAAGGCAATTTTCCTCTTTGCAAGCCACTGAATCAAATTCAAACTTAATGAATAGAGATCTGATATGGTTTTAAAAGTTGAGTCATTTTGCTATATAGCGCAATCTAATTAAAATATAATATTAAATAAAATAAATGTCAATATTTTTATTAAAAAATTATTGTAATTTTCTAAAATAATTTTAAAATTATCTATAAAAATTTATACCTGATTAGAAGATTGGAGTAGAAATTCATAAATTCAATACTTCTTTCATGGAGAATAATCCCTTTTGCTGATTTAAAATAAAATGAATTGCCTTTAAGGCCCCTTGAGCAAATGCTTCCCTCCCATAGGCTTTATGGGTAAGCTCTAATCTTTCCCCGGTAGAGTTAAAGAGGATAGTATGTTCTCCATTTATATTGCCAGCTCTAACGGCGTGAATACCAATTTCTCCTGATTTTCTTTCACCAACCTTTCCAAAACGTCCATAGACTGCCTTTTCAGCCAAATTAATATTTCTTTCCTGAGCAATAATCTCAGCAATTTTTTGGGCGGTCCCACTGGGTGCATCTTTTTTGTAGCGGTGGTGTGTCTCAATGATTTCAATATCATACTGATCGTCTAAGATAGAGGAAACTTTTTTTACTAATTCAAATAATAAATTCACACCCAGAGCCATATTGGGGGAAAGAACAATAGGTAGGTCATCTGAAGCCTTTTCAATCTCTTTTATCTGGTTATTATCAAAACCAGTGGTACCAATGACTATTGCTCTTTTATGAGCGACACAAATAGCCAGATGTGCTAAGCTTGCTTCAGGATTGGTGAAATCAACCACTACCTCGCACTGGTCAATAACTCTTTCCAGATTGTCCTCCACAATGATATTACTTTTTTTCTTACCAAGAGCCTCTCCCCAATCTTTTCCACAAGCTGGATGCGTCGGGGCTTCCACTATCCCCACTAACTGCAACTTCGGGTCATCATAAATATAGGCAGCAGCTAAAGAAGCCATTTTGCCACAACCACCACATACCACAACTCGATTCATGTTCTAACCCTCCCATAATCCGAATTTCTTCAGGTCTTCTTTCAATTTTCTAAAATTGTGGTCCTCCATATCTACTAAGGGCAAACGAAGGCTCCCTGCTGGTAATCCCATCAGGCGAGCAGCGGTTTTCACCGGAATGGGATTGGTTTCATAAAACATAGCACGACTCAAGGGATAAACTATCTTCATAAACATTTCCAGCGCTGCTGGGTAATTTCCTTCCAGATATTCTTTTACCATGGAAGAAACCTTATCTGGAATAATATTGGCTACCACTGAAATAACACCTTTCCCCCCGATGGACATTACTGGCAGAATAATCTTATCGTCACCAGAAAGCAGAGTAATCCTATCTCCACATAGGTATCTAATCTCAGCCATTTGTTCCAGATTACCACTGGCTTCTTTCACTGCCACTATATTTTTCAGCTCCGCCAGTTCCGCCAAGGTAGAAGGTAATAAATTGACTCCGGCTCGGGAAGGTATATTATAAATTACCGCTGGAATATCCACTGTCTCCACAATAGTCTTAAAATGCATATAGAGACCTTTTTGAGTAGGTTTATTGTAATAGGGCATAACCAGCAGAACCCCATCGGCCCCCATCTCTTTGGCACTGGCTGTCAAATCTAATGCTTCTGCCGTAGAATTAGAACCAGTGCCAGCAATTACTGGCACTCTACCAGCTACCGCTTTAATAGTTAACTCTATAACTTTCTTATGTTCTTCATGGGTAAGAGTAGGTGATTCTCCGGTAGTTCCACAGGGCACAATACCATCCGTTCCATTTTTAATATGAAATCCCACCAATTTTTTAATACCCTCTTCGTCAATCTGATTATGTTCATCAAAAGGAGTAATCAAAGCGACAATAGAACCACTAAACATACTTAAAACCTCCTTAATATAAAATATAAAATTAGGGGATATTTATAGGAATATTTTCTCCAGTTATTTCCTCATTAATATTACTATTAATATTATTCTCCATTTTAGCCAGAGAATTACCAACCAATTTATAGACAATATCTTTATAAGGCCAATCTACAAATAGTAAGATATCAGCTTTCATAGTGGAAATCTCCAGAATATTAATATGATTTTCCGCTAAGGGCCTGGTCACTCTTTCAATAACACCAGGAGTTTCAATGAAATTCCTGTTACTTAATATCACTAAGGCAATATTTGTTTTTAAAGAAACTGATTTCAGATAATTATTTTTTAGAATAATAGGATGGACCAAATCATAAGCCTTCTTAGCATATTGCTCTAATAAATAGATACCAATATATCTTTCTCCAGTTCCAATTCCCTGGATACTAATCTTGTGTCTGGCCAAAGGGGAAATAATTTCTTTTAGAAGACCCGGCGTTTCTAAGATTTTTTCTCCTACCACAGTAAGTAAACAGAGTTTTTCCGGAAAGATTTCAATGCCACTGTTAAAACTCCCCTCTATCTCTGTACCGGTTGAATCTAAATCCCCGTTTTCAAAATTAATAATTTTTGCTTTCATATTACCTTCCTTAAAGTATAATGCTCTGGGGTGTAAGACCCGTGCTCCTCCTTCTGCTAATATTCCCATCTCTTCCACACTAATCCTGGGTAATGTTTGCACCTTTTTTATTAAGCGAGGATCAGCAGAAGCCACTCCAGAGGTATCAGTAACAATAATCACCTCATCGGCATGGACAAAATTACCCAGAGCAAAGGCAGAAATATCACTCCCTCCTCTACCCAGACAAGTAATATCTCCTCCTTCTGCACTACGACCTAAAAATCCACATATCACTGGCACAATTCCTTCTTTTAATAATGGCTCTATATATTTTTGACATTGCTCTTTGCTTCTCTCCGGTAAAATATTAGCCTCTAACAAATTTACTGAATCAGTAATAATCGGAAAATCAGCACTGGTCGGTTCAAAAACACGGGCTTTTGTACCCTTTACTTTCAGAGTAGTAAATATTAACTGGGCACTCATTCTCTCTCCAAAGGAAACAAATTCAGTATAATCTTGTCCTTCATAACTTGATTTAGTTACACCATCTAGTAAATTTATTAACTCATCTGTAGTATCACCCATGGCTGAAACTACCACCAATATTTCATTGCCTTCCCTCATTTTTTTGATAATTGATTGAGTTGCCTTTTCAATTCTCTCTATATTTTGAATACTTGTTCCACCAAATTTTACAACAATTCTTATAATAATCACCTCTTTCTACTTTCACCTGAGTTTAAATTACTTATTAATTACTACTAACTTTAATAATTACATATAATATGATATATTTGCCTCTTCTAACCGTTTTATAGCCTCTTTCAATCTGGGCACCTCAACAGTAAGGGCAATTCTGATATAATTTTCACCATATTGACCATATCCAATACCGGGAGTAACAATGATACCAGTCTGTTCTAAAACATAATTGGCAAAATCAATTGATTTCATACTGCCAGGAGTAGGAACCCAGACATAAAAGGTTGCTTTAGGGGCTGTTATTTGCCAGCCTAATTTATTCAATCCTGCTACCAAAACATCTCGTCTTTCAGTATACCTATCAATGAGCTGAGGAATATGGTCCTGGGGTCCAGTTAAAGCAGTTACCCCAGCTTCCTGAATAGCCTTAAAAATACCTGAGTCAATATTGGTCTTAATAATAGCAAGAGCAGCTATCGCCTTTTCACTACCAACCGCAAAACCAATTCGCCAACCAGTCATGTTATAAGTTTTAGACAGGGAATGAAATTCTAAACATACCTCACGAGCACCTTCTACCTCTAAAATACTGGGAGCCTGATAACCATCATAAGCCAACTCAGAATAAGCAAAGTCATGACAAATTAAAAGGTCATATTTTTTGGCAAAATCAATTACCTCTTTAAAAAAATCCTTATTAGCTATGGCACCAGTGGGATTGTTAGGATAATTCAAAAAAATTAATTTGGCTTTCTGGGCAATCTCTTTATCAATTTTGCCGAGATCAGGAAGGAATCCATTTTCGGCCAGTAAGGGCATTAGATAAGGCTCACCATTAGCAAACAAGGTCCCTACCTTATAAACTGGGTAAGCAGGGTCTGGAATCAAACTGAGGTCTCCCGGGTCAATAAAAGCCAGAAAAATATGAGCAATTCCCTCTTTTGAACCTATTAATGAAATAACCTCTGTCTGGGGATCCAATTTCACTCCAAATCTCCTTCTATACCAATCACTAACAGCCATTCTGAATTCTTTAGTACCCTCATAAGGTGGGTAATTATGGGTTTTAGGATCATGGGCACTTTTTGCTAAACAGTCAATAATATGGGCAGGAGTAGGCTGATCTGGATCTCCTATTCCTAAATTAATAATATCAACCCCTTTTTTTAGGGCAGTTTCCTTTTTTTTATCAATTTCGGCAAATAAATAGGGTGGGATATTTTTAATTCTTTGCGCAATTCTCATAATATTTTTATCCTTTCTATTTAATTAATTTGGATTGAACCTTTAAAAACGCTTTCGGCAGGACCGGTCATATAAACAGGTCCCTCATTCGACCACTCAATCTTTAAATCTCCACCTTTTAAATGAACAACTACCTCATTTTTTACTCTTTTATTGAGTATTCCAGCAACAACTGCAGCACTAGCGCCAGTACCACAGGCCATGGTCTCCCCAACACCTCTTTCCCATACCCTTAATTTAAGCTCATGGTCATTGATAGGCTGCACAAATTCCACATTAGTTCTTTCCGGAAAGAGATGATGTTTTTCCATAATAGGTCCAATCTCAGTTACTGGAAATCTTTCCACATCTTCGGTAAAAATGACACAATGAGGATTTCCCATAGAAACACAGGTTACCCGAAAGTATTGGCCATTTTCCAGGGAAATAGTTTCATTAATAACCTGACGGTCAGGGTTTCCAATCATGGGTATCTCTTTTTTAGTTAAACGAGGTCTTCCCATATCTACCCTAACCCCCTCAATGATACTGCTATGTTCCTGGTTAAAGATAAGTTCAGGAACAATCTCACCAGCTAAGGTCTCCACTGAAAATTTGTTTTTCCTGATTAAACCATTTTCATAGGCATATTTGGCAAAACAGCGAATTCCGTTTCCACACATTTGCGCTTCACTGCCATCAGAGTTAAATATTCTCATTCTTAAATCATATTTTTCTGAGGGGAGTATTAAAATTAATCCATCTGCTCCAATACCGAAATGACGGTGGCATAATTTCTTGGCCACTTCACCAAAATTAATTTGCTCTGGAAGTTGTTTAGCATAAAAATCCATTATAATAAAATCATTCCCAATTCCATGCATTTTAATAAAATTAACTTCCATACTTACCTCCTATTTTTTCTAACGGTACTTTTCTCCTTAGTTTATCTGCTATTATAAACTTTTTGATGGTTTAACCATTCTGGAAAAACGTGATTTTGATTCAGATATTGATATGTTTCACCTTTCACTATAAGACCATCTTTCCCATGATTAACAAGCACCACTGGTGGTCGAGGAATACCATTATAATTACTGGACATGGCATAATGATAGGCTCCAGTGGTAAAGAAAACTATTAAATCTCCATATTCTGCCCTGGGTAATTTAATATTCTGAATTAAAATATCACCGGATTCACAATATTTACCAGCAATAGTTACCGTTTCCACTGGTTTTTGATTATATTTATTTACAATTAGTGCCTCATACTGAGCATCATAAAGACTGGGCCTGGGATTATCAGCCATACCACCATCCACAATGAGATATTTTTTCAAACCGGTAATTTCTTTGATTGCTCCCACACGGTAAAGAGTAATACCAGCTTCGGCCACAATTGATCTTCCCGGTTCCACCAGAATCTGCGGTAAAGCAAGATTGTTTTCCTGACATAACTCTTTTACTTTGGTTACCAACTGGTGGATATAACTATTAATGGAAGGGGGTGAATCAAGATGTGTATATCTAGCTCCAAATCCTCCCCCCAGATTAAGCATATTTGTTTTGATCTTATATTCGCTTTTAATTTCTCTAATTATATCTATCATTTCTTTAATAGCCAGATAAAAATATTTTATATCAAAGAGCTGTGAACCTATATGACAATGAATTCCTTGATAAATTAGATGATCCTTGGCCATTATACCTGGGAAAATTTCAAGAAAGTCGCCAATAGGTATTCCAAACTTGGAATCAACCTGACCGGTTTTGATTTTTTCATGAGTATGAGTATCTACTCCAGGTATAATTCGAATCATAATATTTACTTTTTTATTTAATTTATTGGCTATCTGATTCACCAGTTCCAGTTCATAAAGGTTATCAATAATAATTGTTCCAATATTGCTCTCGATAGCAAAATTCAGTTCTTCTGCCGATTTGTTATTTCCATGAAAATAGATTTTTTCAGCAGGGAAACCCGCTCTTAATGCGGTATATATTTCACCGCCTGAAGAGGCATCCAGACTCATTCCTTCCTCATGTAGTATGTTACAAAGAGCTTGCACCAAAAATGCCTTGCCAGCATAAAGTACCTCATAATCAACATTACTTTCTCTAAAGGCTTTTATATATTCCCGACATTGTTCTCTGATAATACTCTCTGAAAAGACATAACAGGGGGTTCCATATTTTAAGGCTAAATCTTCTAATCGGCATTCATCAAAGATTAATTTTCCTTCCTCATCAAAATCAATCCCCTTACGCTCTATTATTTTTTTATCCAGTATTTCTGCCATTATCTCCTCCTTAGAATTCTTTTTTTTATTGTAAAATTAAAAAGGGCAATCAATAAGCGCCAGGCTCATCGATTGCCCTCAATAAATAGCAAGATAGCTTTTTACCTCCCTTTTCTCTCTCCTCGATGAGATAGCGCTCCACCTAAGAGCGGGAGCTCTCTTAGGTGACAGTGCTATGATTGTTCACCATAGCCCCAGCCTGAAGTTTAGAGCAATAGCCTTCAGACTTCGGCGAAGAACCCTTTCCTGATAGATCATCGCTGCTCGAGCTCTCTCTCAGTACTCCTGATCGTTCGCGCCTCTACCTCACTTTAGATAAAAAGTGAGGCAAACCATTATTTAATTGTTACTAACATTTTAACAATAAATTTTAAAAAGTCAAATTTAAATTGTGCATTTTTTTACTACTCTACTAAATTCTACACTAACTTGTGCATTTTTCAGGATCTGCTATCCAATTTTTAAATCATAATTATGTTTATAATATTAAATAAATAGCTATGCCTTATTTCTATTTTTCTCAGTATAGTGTCTTTCCTTAATTTTACTGGCAATTTTTTCTGCCTCTAAACCCAGTAAGGCTGCCACTTTATCTCCCGGACCGCTTTCCCCAAACCTGCGAATAAAAATGCCAATAGCAAGATTGGGAATGACTTCATACCATCCCTGCCCAGTGGCAGCTTCAATAGCCACCTGAACTGTATTTTCTCCACCCAGAACCTTTTCCCGATAAGAAAACTCCTGACTGGCAAATGCCTCCCGGTCTGGAATGGAAATAACTCTACAGGAAATATGCTCTTTTTCTAAAACATCTCTAACCTGTAAGGCAGTTTGTACCTCACTTCCACTGGCAGAAATTACTACCTCTGGCTTTTCTTTACCTTCATATACTAAATAGCCACCCCGCTTAAACTCATTCATATCATTTATCTTTTTTAGTAAAGGTAGTTTTTGTCTACTTAAGATTAAGACAGAGGGCCCTTCTTTTCTTTCCAAAATAACCTGCCAGGCAGCCTTTACTTCTTCGCTATCCGCTGGTCTAATAACTTTTAGATTAGGAATAAGCCGTAATGATTCCAGTTGTTCAATGGGTTGATGGGTAGGCCCATCTTCACCTACATATATTGAATCATGGGTAAAGATAAATATTACCGGTAAGTTCATCATAGCTGCTAATCTAATGGCTGGTCGCATATAATCAGAAAAGACTAAAAAGGTAGAACAATAAGGTCGTACCCCTTTATGGAGAGCTAGCCCATTACCAATAGCTCCCATGGCATGTTCTCGAACTCCAAAACGAATGTTGCGAGCAGCAAAGCAATTTTTTTGTACTTCCGGGAATTTATTTAGATAGGTCATGGTTGATGGCGATAAATCTGCTGCTCCCCCTATAAGATAAGAAACTTCCTCGGCAATGTTATTTAATATTTCTCCAGAGGCACTTCTGGTAGCAATCAGCTCAGCCATCTCTATTTCCCAGAAAGATAACTTTTTTGGTATTTCTAAATTAATTGCCTTCTCTAATTCCCCTTTTTTACTGGGAAATTTATCTGACCAGGAGGCAAATTTTTCTTCCCATTTCTTTCTCAGAGAGGTAAGTTCTGACTTTCTGTTTTGAAAATAATTACGAACTTCATCACTAATATAAAAAGTTTTCTCGATTGGTAAGCCGAGCTTCTTTTTTAAACCGATGACTTCCTCTTTACCCAAAGGTGCACCATGTGCGGTATAACTATCCTGTTTGGTTGGTGCTCCATAGCCAATATGAGTTCTGGCTATAATTAGAACTGGTTTATCACTTCTTTCTCTGGCTTTTCTTAAGGCTCCCCTTACTTCATCAATATCATGACCATTAACGTTCTCAATTACCTGCCAATTATAAGCCCGGTAGCGATTAGCTACTGATTCAGTAAAGGTTAACTCTGTGCCACCAGCTAAAGATACCTGATTCTGGTCATAGATCACTATCAGTTTTCCTAATCCCCAGTGACCGGCTAAAGAGGCCGCTTCTGAGGTAATTCCCTCCATCATACAACCATCACTGGCTAATACATAGGTGTAATGATTTATAATATCATACTCTTTACTATTATATTTACTGGCCAGCATCTTTTCAGCCAGAGCCATTCCTACCGCATTAGCAAATCCCTGTCCCAGCGGTCCTGAGGTGACTTCTACACCGGGAGTTCGTCCATATTCTGGATGACCAGGTGTTAGCGAGCCAATTTGCCTGAAATTCATAAGGTCCTCTAAGCTGAGATCATAACCTGATAAATGTAACAGTACATATAACAGGATAGAACCATGTCCGGCTGAGAGAACAAATCTATCTCGATCAAACCAATCTGGTTTTTCAGGGTCATGCTTGAGTACTTCACCAAACAATACTGCTCCAATCTCAGCACAGCCTAAGGGCAAACCAGGATGACCTGAATTGGCTTTTTCAATCGCATCTACCGATAAACCGCGTATTATGTTGGCAACCTGAGTTAACATCTCCTCCTCCTATCTCTATTTTTCCCAATTAACTTTTTTCTATCTCATCCTGAATATTATTATTATTCCACCAACTAAGTTATTTTTGATTTTATTAGGGAATTTTTCTGTTTCTTTCAGCCAGGTCATAATCTCTGCAACTTCAGGTAAAAGTTTCATTATTTAACAATTTCTACCTGGTTAAGCTCATCTACCTCTCCCAATCTTACTTTCACCAATTCCCACCGGGAGGTGGGAACGTTCTTACCTACATAATCCGCTCGAATAGGAAATTCCCGATGACCCCGGTCAATTAAAACCGCCAATTGAATACATTGAGGTCTTCCCAGATCGACAATGGCATCCATCGCTGCCCTTATAGTTCTGCCAGTATAAAGAACATCATCAACCAGTAGAATTTTCTTCTCTACTACCGGAAAAGGTATCTCTGTCTTTACCACAATTGCCTGTGGCTGTTTCTCTTTGAGATCATCCCGATAAAGAGTAATATCAAGTACCCCTACTGGAATATTTACCTTTTCAATACTGTAGATATAATCTGAAATCCTTTTAGCCAGATATTCTCCTCTGGTCTTAATGCCAATAATACCTAAACCTTCCACACCTTTATTCTTCTCGATTATCTCATGAGCCATTCTGAGTAAGGTACGGTCAATATCTTTTTTGTTCATAATAATAGTAGTATGGGAATATTCCAATCGGATCATTATCCTTTCCACAAGATATTCAAGGGGCTCCGCCCCCTGAAACCCCTCTCTTATCAGTATTCAGTATTGAGTATTGAGTATATAGTAAAATACAGTTAAGAAATAAAGAAAAATACTTTTCAAAGAAATGCTATCTTGTTTCATCAACAAGATATTCAGGGGAGGTATCCCCTGAAACCCCTCTATTATTAGTATTGAGTATATAGTATTTAGTATATAGTAAATTCTAATTAAAAAATAAGGACCTTAGTTTGTATAAATCCAAAATTCATTAAATTATCTTTATCACCTTAGCTAATCTGAGCAATGCCCTCTTCTAAAACATCCATAGCCTCTTCTAATTGTTCATCAGTTATAACTAAAGAAACCAGCATTCTTAATACATTTTTATTAATTCCGGCAGTGGGAATCAAAACACCATTTTTGGCACAATACTGAACAATCTTTTCAGTCTCTTCAGTGGCTGGCTCTTTACTCTTTCTATCCTTTACCAGTTCCACGGCCACCATAGCACCTAATCCCCTTACCTCCCCGATAAGAGAGTATTTCTTTTCCATAGCCCTGAATCTTTGTTGGAACAATTTTCCAATTTCTACTGCTCTGGCCAGCAGATTATCCTCCTGAATAATTCGAATTACCTCCAGTGCTACCTGACAACTAATGGGATTACCAACATAGGTTCCCCCAATACTACCAGCCGGTAAAGCATCACCTATCTCTTTTCTGGCAATGACCGCAGAAAGAGGTAATCCTGAGGCAAGAGATTTTGCCAGACAGATAATATCAGGCTCTATGCCCCAGTGTTCAATAGCAAAAAATTTGCCTGTTCTACCCATTCCACATTGAATTTCATCAGTAATCATCAACATCCCATACTTATTGCCTAATTCTCTGATAAGTTCTAAAAATCCATTAACCGGTATATTAAAACCACCTTCACCCTGAATCGGTTCTACCACCATGGCGGCAACTGTCTCTGGATTAACCATATTCTTCATAGTTCTTTCTAAATCTTCTATTCTTAGGGAAGGATGATAAGGTGTCGGAAATGGTAAGCGATAAATCTCAGGAGCAAAGGGACCAAACTTATATTTGTAGGGTATTGCCTTATGAGTCATGGTTAATGCCAAAAGGGTTCTCCCATGAAAGGAATTTTCAAAGACAATAATGGCTGGCCTTCCAGTGAAACCACGGGCTATCTTTACTGCATTTTCTACCGCCTCTGCTCCACTGTTAAATAAAGCCACACCTTTGGCACTAGCACCAGGGGCAAGTTGACTTAACTTTTTACTTAAAGAGACAAATGACTCATAGGGAACAGCAGTAAAATCAGTATGGGTAAATTTCTCTGCCTGCCTTTTAATTGCAGAAACAATAGCCGGGTGAGCATGACCTACTGCCAGGCAACCCCATCCTCCAGTTAAATCAATATATCGATTTCCATCAACATCTGTTACTAAAGCTCCTTCTCCATATTGAATATAGCCGGGGGAAAGGGAGTTACCCATTGGTGTTAATACGTATTTTTCTCTTTTTTTTGCAATTTCTTGAGATTTGGGGCCAGGAATTTCAGTTTTTAAAGAAATAAACTTCCTCATAACTGTTATCTCCTTTGCCTTAAATTTTATTTTTAATTTTACCTATAAATTTTAAAACCTAAAATTAACCTCCTAAGGTAGCTATCATCACCGCCTTGATGGTATGCAGCCGATTTTCAGCTTCATCAAAAACAACGGAATGTTTACTGCGAAAGACTTCATCAGTTACTTCCATAGATTTTAATCCATATTGGTCAAAAACTTCCTGCCCTATCTTGGTATTGGTATCATGATAGGAAGGTAAGCAGTGCATAAATATTACCTCTGGATTTCCAGTATCCTCAATCATCTTCCTATTCACCTGGTAATCTTTTAATAATGCTATTCTCTCAGCCATTTTATCTTCTTCACCCATGGAAACCCAGACATCGGTATAAAGAACATCCGCTCCTTTGACACCCTTAGCAATATTATCGGTTACGTGAATAGTTGCCCCTGATTTTTCCGCCATTTTTTTTGCCTCACTCCATAAATCATCTTTAGGAAATAAGGGCCTGGGGGAAACAATTCGAAACTCCATTCCCATAATTGCCGAAGCAATAAGTAAAGAATTAGCCATATTATTTCTTCCATCTCCAACATAAACCAGGACTACTTTCTCCAATGGCTTTCTAACTTTTTCCCTGATAGTCATTAAATCAGCTAAAACCTGGGTGGGATGATAGAGGTTTGTTAAACCATTCCAGACTACTGCTCCAGAATATTTGGCCAATATCTCCACTGATTCCTGTTTAAACCCTCGAAATTCTATTCCATCATAATAACGTCCTAAAACCCGGGCAGTATCTTCCATTGACTCCTTGCTACCCATTTGGGAACCTGTCGGCCCTAAGTAAGTAACATTGGCTCCTTGATCAAAGGCGGCTACTTCAAAGGCACACCTCGTTCTGGTGGAAGTCTTCTCAAATATCAAAACAATATTCTTTCCCTTTAACCTTTGCCGTTCCCTGCCACTATATTTTTCCTGTTTAAGGGAAATAGCCAATTCCAGTAAAAACGAGATTTCCTCTTTACTAAAATCTTTTAAAGTCAACAAATGACGGTTTCTTAAATTAATAGGCATAATCTTCTTTTCTTCTCTCCCTATTTTTCTCTATTTTTAAATCAGGTAAATAGCTAATAAAAACTCTACTTTTATCTAAAGAATAGGATAAATAATTTAGAAAGTCAATCATGTAGATAAATAGATAACATGAGTTAATAAACTAATGTTGGATAAATCTTCAAAATTACGGTAGCAATAAATTTATTATTTAAACAGATGAACGAAGATACCGCTTCGCACTTTTGGTTCAAACCAGGTAGATTTAGGAGGCATAATTTGCCCTCTGTCTGAAACCTCCATTACTTCCTCTATAGAGGCGGGAAAGAGGGTAAAGGCAATTCTGGCTCCCTGTTGGATTCCTTTTTCTATTTTGACTAAGGCATCGTTCCCGCCTATAAATTCAATTTTACTACTTTTTTGCACTTCCTTAATTCCTAATAAGGGATTTAATACTTTATTTTGTAAAAGGGATACATCCAACTTATCAATAATATCTAAATTTTCGGTATCAAAATTATTCTCTTTAAAAAATAATCGATACCACTGCCCAGCCAGATTCAGACCAAATTCATGTTTTTGAGCAGGTAAAAAAGGGTTATTGGGGGTAATTTTTTCCACTTTAAATATACGCTCTATGCTTTTTAAAAAATCATGTTCAGAAAATCCATTTAAATCTTTCAGCAGCCGATGATAACCAGTTATTCTAATCTGATTATGTGGTATCAGCACCGCTGGAAAATATCTGTATTCTTCATCCCCATCTTTATTTTCTCTCTCTACTGATTTTTGATCTCTAATTCGAGCTACTTCTACCGCCGCTGCTGCCCGGTGATGTCCATCGGCAATATATAAAGCTCTAATTCCTTGAAAAGCCTTAATAAAATCAAGAATAACTTCTTCTTCTTTAATCTGCCAGCAGCAGTTTCTTATTCCATCATCAGATATAAAATCATAAATAGCCTCTCTATTAGCAATTTCTCGCTTTATTAACGCTTCTAAAAAGTTATTACTCTGGTAAACAAGCAAGGGACATCCCGTATGGGCCTTAGTTTCTTGAATATGACTGACTCTTTCCTGCCAGGTTTTTATTTCAATCTGTTCATGTTTTTTAATAATACCTTGCTGATAATCATCAACTGCCAAACAAGCCACTATGCCAGTCCGGTCAACAATATCATTGCTTTGCCTATAAAGGTAAAGGCATCTCTTTTCTTCCTCTATCATAATTTTATCCTTTATCATCTCTTTTAAACCCTGGGCAGCTATCTTGGCTAACTGATTATGAGATACTTCCCTCTCACACTTTAGGTTAGCTTCTGGCTTAGTTACCTTTAAAAAAGAATAAGGATTACTATTAATGATGATACTGGCTTCCTGTTTACTTATCACATCATAAGGGGGAGCACTGACTTTTGATACCAGTTCTCTCCTTGGCCGTAATGCCTTAAATGGCCTAATATCTACCATCTTTTCTCCTCATGCTGCTATATTTTATTATTCCTATCGCTTATCCTTATACTTATACTTACTAATTATAATTATTCTTATTATGCTGATATTCTTCAATCAGTCGAATAATCTCCTGACCAATTCGAAATTGTGCTTCTTGGGTGGATGCCCCAATATGAGGGGTAAGCGAAAGGTGTTCATTCTGGAGCAAAGCAGTATTAGTACAGGGCTCCTCGCAATAAACATCAATACCTGCTCCTGCTATTTCCCCCTTTTCTAAAGCCTCTAACAATGCTTTTTCATTTACCAGTTTACCCCTGGCGGTATTAATTAAAAAAGCACTTTTTTTCATTTTCTTAAGTTGTGGTTCATCGATTAAATAGCTACCATTTCCATCAAAAGAGGTGTGTAAAGAGATAAAATCAGATTGACTGAGTAGTTCATCGAGGGGAAGATATTGGAAACTACTATCCAGCCTCTGGGGTATAATGATATCGTAATAGACAATTTTCATACCTAATAAACTGGCTTTTTGGGCTAAAATCTTACCAATACGACCCATCCCTATTATTCCTAAAGTTTTCCCGGCTAACTCTATACCGGTATATTGATTTTTATTCCATTCTCCCCTCTTCATAGTTAAATTGGCGGGAACCATTTTTCTGGCCAGTACCAACATATGAGCTAGAGCAAGTTCAGCAACCGACAGACTACTTGCTTCTGGAGTATTGGTAACCTTAATTCCTTTTTCCTGAGCATAATCAACTGCAATATTATCCACTCCTACTCCAGCTCTGATTATCAATTTAAGCATTCCAGTCTGAAGCGCAGAATCAATTACCTCTTTGGTAACTTTAGTGGCAGAACGAACAATAAGGATTTCATTCTCCTTAACTTCCTGAAAAATAGCCTCCGGTTCACTCGTACCTAGCTGGATAATAAATCCCCTTTTTCGTAATTCTTCAATTAGTAAAGGGTCTACCTTATCTTTAATAAGAATGTTAACCATAAAATTTTTCATCTCCTCAAATTTAATATCTGATCAATAGTAGATAATAATTCTTCTATTTCCTCTAAGGTTATATCTCCCATATGAGCTATGCGAAAGGTTTTGTCTTTTAATTTGCCATAACCATTGGAAATCAGAAAACCAGCCTCACCAAGTTTTTTATTTAACTCACCTACATTAATATTACGAGTATTGTTAATACAGGTAACCGTATCAGAGGCAAATTGTTCTGGAGGGAACAAATCAAAATTATCTTTCGCCCATTTACGTACTCGTTCAGCCATTTCCCGATGCCTGATAAATCGATTTTCCAAACCTTCTTTCATTATGGAATCCAGCTGACTATCTAAGGCAAACATATGGGATAAAGAAGGAGTGAAGGGATACTGATAATCTTTTCTTACCAGATATTCATACAAACCTAATAAATCAAAATATACCCCTCTATACTTTACCCCTCTGGCAGCCTCCAGGGCCTTTGGGGAAATAGAACAAAAAGAAAGACCAGGAGGCAAACCTAAGCACTTTTGACTGGAAGTAAGACAAATATCAATGCCTAATTCATCAACCGGGATTTTGACTCCACCCAAAGAACTTACCGCATCAACACAGAATATCACCTCTGGATATTGCCTTACTACTTCGGCAATCTCTGCCAGGGGATTCATAACACCGGTGGAAGTCTCATTATGAGTAATAGTAATTAAATCATATCTTCCGCTCTCTAAAACTTTTTTAACCAGTTCTCCTCTTATTGGACTTCCGTATTCCACCTCAAAACGCTCTGCCTTTACCTGATTGGCTACTGCCATCTCATACCAACGTTCGCCAAAGGCTCCACAGATAAAGATAGCTGCACACCCACGGGTACAGGAACGAACCGCCCCTTCCATCAATCCACTGCCAGAAGAGGTGGAAAGCAATATTTCATTTTGAGTATACATTAGCTTCTGTAATTTTTTACTGATCGCCCTCTGTAAATCAGACGCTTCTTTGGTCCGGTGACCAATCAAAGGTGTTGCCATCTTTTCCAGTACCTCCTTTTTTACCTCAGTAGGTCCCGGAATAAACAGTTTTTTCCTCATTACCTTTACCACCTTTCTACTAATTAATAAAAATCCCCAGCAGTTAATTTATAACTGCTGGGGACGAAAAGATACTCCGTGGTGCCACCCCAATTCAGCCTATCAGGAAAAATATTTTTAACTAAATATTTTAACTTTAAAGCAATAAATTTGAGCTCTTTCTTTTTGTTAACGCCTAAAGCGGTCCGGGATAATCTTTTCTTTCACCCAAACATTTTTCAGTTTCAGATGGATTTCAGTCAATTCTTTGCTGATGTTTCACCCCTCTCAGCTCTCTGAAAAAGAATATTGACTTACTCTTCTGAATAAGCTTAATTTTTATTTTTAAATAAGCTACCACTCTATAAATATATTGTCAATACTTTTTATAATTTTTTTGATAATTTATTTAATGCCTAAAACAGCGATAACCGGTAAAGACCATAATCATTCCCAGGCGATTAGCAGCAGCAATTACCTCTTCATCTCTCTTAGAGCCACCCGGTTGAATAATAGCCTTAACCCCTGCCTTACCTGCCTCTTCTACACCATCAGCGAAGGGGAAGAAAGCATCAGAAGCCAGGTAACTCCCTTTAGCACGCTTCCCCGCTTTATTAACAGCAATTTGAACAGAATCTACCCGACTCATCTGGCCAGCTCCAACTCCCACTAATTGCTTATTCTGGGTTAAAACAATGGCATTTGATTTAACATGCTTAACCATCTTCCAGGCCAGTAATAGTTCCTCTAGGTCCTCTTTATTCGGTTGTTTCTCTGTTACTACTACCAGATCATCTACTGCTATATTTTGAAAATCACGTTCCTGCAGGAGAAACCCTCCTGATATCTTCTTTAAATCCTTAATATGGCGGTCCTGAGCGCGTAAGTCACCTACCTGTAATATTCGTCGATTCTTTTTCTCTTTTAAAATGGTTAAGGCACCCTGACTATAAGATGGAGCCAAAATTGCTTCTACGAAAGGAGTTTCATCAATCAATTGAGCCAATTTTTCCTCCACTCTTCTATTAATCCCAACAATACTACCATAAGCTGATAAAGGGTCACTTTGGTAAGCTTTCTCATAGGCAGATTCAATACTCTCAGCAGTAGCCAGCCCACAGGGATTAGTGTGTTTAATGAAAGTCACAGCAGGCTCATCAAACTCTTTCACAATTGTCAAGGCCGCTTCCAGGTCCACCAGATTATTGTAAGAAAGTTCCTTCCCCCCTAATAGCTGGGCATTTCCCAGGTTAGCTTCCTTTACCAGGTTTTCCCGATAAAAAGCTGCTTTTTGATGGGGATTTTCTCCATACCTCAACATATCAGCCCTTCGGGCTCCTAAAACCAGATAATCGGGGAAAGAGTCTGCTTCATTGGGAATCATTTCTTTAGTTAAATAGCGATAAATCAGGCTATCATAATAGGAGGTATATTGAAAAACTTTTACGGCCAGTTTTTTTCTGGTCGCCAGAGAAATAGTACCTTCTGGATTATTAGCTAATTCTTGCAAAATTACCTGATAGTCAGCAGGGTCTACCACCACAGCTACATCCTGATAATTTTTGGCAGCCGCCCTTAGTAGCGAGGGGCCGCCGATATCTATATTTTCAATAGCTTCTTCCAGCAAAACATCATCCTGTGATACTGTCTTTTCAAAAGGATAGAGATTTACTATCACCATCGCTATAGGCAAAATCTGCTGCTCTGCTAATTGTCTTTGATGATTGAGATTATCTCTTTTAGCCAATATTCCTCCAAAAATGGTTGGATGTAAAGTTTTTACTCTTCCCTCTAATATTTCCGGAAATTTAGTTATTTCCGATATTGAAGTAACCTCAATTCCGGCCTCCTGTAAAACTCTTGCCGTTCCACCAGTAGAAATAAGCTGATAGCCGGCTTTCTTTAATCCATCGGCTAACTCAATAACTCCCGATTTATCTGAAACACTGATGATTGCTCTTTTTATTTTTCCCACTTTTTTCTTCCCCTTTTCTATCTAATAATCTAAAGCTAAGCTAAAATATCATATCTTTCTTCCGGTCAGATTTAATAATCCCTTTTTTCCTATATCCCTACGGTAATACTGATTTTCAAAGTTTATCATTTTCACTCCCTGGTAAGCTTTGTTAATAGCCCCTTCTAAATTAGCAGCCCAGGCAGTTACTCCTAATACCCTACCACCGGCAGTAACAATCTGACTATTCTTCTTTTTAGTCCCGGCATGAAAAACCATCATATCCTCTCTCTCTTTTAATCTTTCCAATCCAGTAATTATTTTTCCTTGTTCATAAGCTCCCGGATATCCTTGAGAAGCCATAATGACACAGACTGCCGCCTGTTGTTTCCACCTAAGTTCTATCCGGTCTAAATAGCCACCTACAGTTGCCTGCATAATCTCTATCAAATCTGTTTCTAAACTGGGCAGAATTACCTGGGTCTCCGGGTCACCAAAGCGAGCATTAAATTCTAATACCTTAGGACCCTCCCTGGTCAGAATTAGACCGGCATAAAGGACTCCTTTAAAAATCCGACCCTCCTGTTTTAGACCTTCAATAGTGGGCAGAAATACTTTTTCTAACACCAATCTCTGGTTCTCTTCACTAAAAAAAGGAACCGGTGAGTAGGCTCCCATCCCACCAGTATTTAATCCCTCATCATTATCACCAATCTTTTTATGATCTTGAGATGATATCATGGGCAAAATATGTTTGCCATCGCTAAAGACCAGCAAAGATACCTCCTCACCGGTGAGAAATTCTTCTACCACTACCCGATTACCAGCTTCACCAAATTTCTTTTCTTTCATAATCTGGGTTATAACCTCTTCTGCTTCGGCTTTATCCTGGACAATGAGAACACCTTTACCACCAGCCAATCCATCCGCTTTTAGTACCAGTGGGTAAGATTGGTTCTTTAAATAAGAAAGTGCCTGCAGATAATCAGTAAAAACCTGGTATAAAGCAGTAGGAACATGATATTTACTCATTAAATGTTTAGCAAAGACCTTGCTTGCTTCAATTTCGGTTGCTTCTTTAGTAGGTCCAAAGATGGGATAGTTATGGGATGCAAAGAGATTAACAATTCCCAAAGAGAGAGGTATTTCTGGTCCTACTATAGTAAAATCTATCTTCTTTTCACGAGCCACTCTTAACAATCCATCAATATCATCAACTTTCACATCCAGGCACTCTGCTAACTCAGCAATACCAGCATTACCAGGGGCACTATAAATCTTCTTTACCTTTGGACTCTGAGCTAATTTCCAGATAATAGCATGTTCTCTACCACCACTGCCAATAACTAGTATATTCAATTGACTAACCTTTCTAATAATTTATTTTATTCCCTTGATTTTTTTCGATTTATTTTATCTCTACCATTCTTGCTTCATTGCCTTGATAATCCCGGTATTACTCATTACTTATTACTCATTCATTACTCTAAAAGGCTTCATAGCTTAAAAAACGTAATAAACTATTTAAGGAACCGGTTGGATAAAGAAATAGGTTCTCAGGAATTTTAATTCTCTCCTCAAAGGTGGCACCAGCCTTTTTCAGTTCCTGAACCGTCTTTTCATTTTTAAACATTTGCACTAATACTGATTCTCTGGCTAAAAAGAGGGCACTAAACTTTAAAGAACGAGGTTTATTAGTGGTATCCCCCGCATAACTAAAAATTAGCAGGTTGGGAGTAGTAGTATATTTTGCTTTTTGAATAATAGTAATCATTTGAGGACGAATTTCTCCTTTTACCAGATTGACTGGTATTTTCTTTAGGCGATAATGATAATCAAGATAAGTATGAGGACTATCTTTAATATCAACTTCTACACCAATATCTAAAAGACAACGATTTTTTAAAAACGGAACTATCTCTGTATCCTCTTCAATCCTGCCCCCTATAGCAGAGAGAGAAGCCTTCTTCTTACCTTTTTCTTCTATCCATTCCTTGCTATCTTTTAAGCCAAAAACATATTGCTGCTCATATCTTAAAAAAAGGGAAACAAATATTTCAAAATGCCCTTCTACATTAGATAATCTTTCTATAAAATCATTCAGCCAGGTTTTGCTATTCACTTTAATATTTACTCCCTTTTTCCTTTAGCTATATAAATAGGCATTAGAAACATATTGTAATACCATACGATGGGTATTAAAAAAAGAGGCATTAATAGCAATACAATGTCTCATGATATTAATCCATTGGCTCTTCTTATGATAATAGATAGGAATAATATTCAATTCCAATTTTTTATACAATGAATCAGCCTCCTCCTCATCAATACTTTCTACATTTGCTGCCGAGCCAATTGACCAGCCGGTAATACCTTCAATACAACCCTCCACCCACCAGCCATCTAGCACACTAAGACTGGGAACCCCGTTATGAGCAGCCTTCATACCCGAGGTACCTGATGCTTCTTGGGGTTTTCTAGGAGTATTTAGCCATAAATCCACTCCCGAAGTTAACTTTCTCCCTAAATCCATATCATAATTTTCCAGATAGACAATTTTTATCTTCTCTGTTGCTGGTAATTGTCGAGAGATATTAATTATCTTTTGGATTAATACTTTACCTTGCTGATCCTTAGGATGAGCTTTACCAGCAAATACCAGTTGCATTTTACCAACTCTGCTGGCAATGTCAATCAATCGATTTAAATCATAAAAAATTAAATCAGCGCGCTTATAGGCAGTAGCTCTGCGGGCAAAACCAATGGTCAATATTGCTGGGTCAAATTCTAAATTGGTAACTTCATTAATATAATTAATCAACTCTTCTTTAGCTTTTTGGTGAGCATCCCAGACCTCCCTATCTGGTATATTAAGAGCATACCGCAAGCTGAAGGGATCTAATTTCCAGCCAGGAATATACTGATCGTAAAGTTGGGCAAAATACTTGCCAGTCCAGGTAGCAGAATGAACTCCATTAGTAATAGAGTCGATATGATATCCGGGAAACATTTCCCGGGATACCAAACCATGCTTTTTAGCCACCCCATTAATATAATGGCTGAGGTTAAGTGCCAGTTGGGTCATATTAAGTTTTTCTTCCCCGGCTAATTTTTTTAATAATTCATAGGGAATTATATTCCCCAGCACTTGCTCAACTAATTGATAGGGAAATTGGTCTGTTCCAGCCGGTACAGGGGTATGGGTGGTAAAAACACAACTCTTTTTCACCTGTTCGATATCCCATTTATTTTCCTGCTGATTATTATAATTGTTCAATAATTCCAGAGCCAGTAAACTGGCATGCCCTTCATTCATATGGTATCTAAAAATATCTTTAAATCCTAATTCCCGCAGCATTCGCACTCCACCAATTCCCAGTACTATTTCCTGGGCCAGGCGATATCTATCATCACCACCATATAAATAGTAGGAAAGGCTACGGTCATAAGCACTGTTTTCTGACAGGTCGGTATCTAAAAAATAGACAGGAACATTGTTGCCATCTAAACCTCTGACCATATACATCCACACCTGAACAGTAACTTTTCTCCTTTCAATTTCCACCTGAACCTGAGCTGGCAACTGAACTAACACCTCCTCGGGGTTCCACTCTTCAGGTAATTCTTGTTGACATCCTTCCTCGTCAATTTTTTGTCTGAGATAACCCTTCTTACAAAGCAGAGTTATACCAACCATGGGCACACCCAGATCAGCAGCTGAGCGAAGAGTATCACCAGCTAAAATACCTAATCCCCCACTATAGGTAGGAATTTTTGAATCAACACAAATTTCCATCGAAAAATAGGCAATCTTATTCTCTTTCTTAGTGCATTCCTCATGTTCATAAAGTAAACTTTTCTTGGCCTCCATCTTGCCTCCCCTTTGTTATCTCTTATTATTGATGATATTAATAAATTAATTTCTAAAAGTGTTTGAGTCAATACTTAATTTTTAATAATTTCTTATATCTTCATATCTTTAATTTTTTAACCTGCAGAAAGAAAGCATTATTGTTGTTCTTTAATATTTTAAACCTATTTGATTTTATCATATTCAGTCAATTTCTTTTAATATCCTATTAACTTTTCCAGTATAATATTTAATAAAGTTTTAATAAATATTTTATGAGTATTTTAAAATAATATAATATAATAAAGTAATAATACAAAGATGAAAATAGATTATGAATATCTTATTTTACAAACAAGATAGAATTTCTTTATTAAAGTATTTTTCTTTAAGGGGTTTTCAGGGATACCTCCCCTGAATATACTAATTGCCTAGCAATTTTAATACTATTAAGATAAACTACCTAAGTAAAAGGTCATTGCGAGCCTGCCTCTAAAAATTAGTTTAGGGGCAGGCGTAGCAATCTCATACTATTATACCTGCATCTTTTGGTCTAAAAACTGACAACTTTTCATTAATAATGCGGGTAGGAGTGAATGAGATTGCTTCGTCGCTTTGCTCCTCGCAATGACAAAATGGTATACCGTATTACGTATAAGGTATACTGAATATTATGTTATATCTATGGTCTATTAAATAAAAATGAATACAGCTATGCTCATCATCATATCCCTCTCCCTTAGAAGGGAGAGGGAAGGGTGAGGGTGATAAAGTCTTACCTTTAAATTGATTTGTTATAAAAAATTTAGAAAGACAAGATATGTATACATTTCTTGAAAAGGAATTTTTCTTTATTTTTTAACTAACATTTAAACTAGACACTAAATACTAGATACTCAATACTAATAAGAGAGGGGTTTCAGGGAATACCTATCTTGAATATCTTGAAATTATTGGGCAAAGGACATCAATAGTTAATAAAAATGATGACCATTCAAAAACGTCTCTGGATTTCAAATTTAATATTAATAATCATAACTATTTTATTACTGTTCGGGGTAAGCCTGGTTATTACTGAGAATTTTAGTAAGTTTATTGGTTTCCCAGCCAGAGGTGACCATCGGGAACCTCCTATTTTCAATAGAGCTCTTCTCAGGGCAGATCGAACAGTAATGAAAACCATAGAATCAGAACCAGACCTACTTCTTGATCCTGATTATATTCACCAAATAGATGATTTCTTGAATTCTTCCAGTACCGCTCTTCTGGTAAAAAAAGAAGATAGTATAATCTATTTTTCCCCATTTCTTGCTAAAATTGGTATTACTCAGGAATATATAGCAGAACAGGCCAAAAATCCAGCTCAAAATCCAGATAATATTATCAAACTTTCGGATACTTTATTTATGAAAATTATTCCCTTCCGATTCACTAACCAAACTGAGGGTACTTTATTTTTAGTTAATGATGCTACTCCTATCTTTCAGGAATTAGATGTCTTTAAAAATTCTGTTATCTATACCTTGATTCTCTTTCTGATTATTATTATAGGTATTAATACCCTGATTACCTATTTATTGTCAAAACAGATTGTTAATCCCTTAACTCGTTTGCAAAAAGCAGCTCAAGAAATTCAAAAGGGTAATTACGATTTTCAACTGGAAGCACCTTCCAAAGATGAAATTGGAGCATTGTTTCAGAGCTTTGAAGAAGCGAGAAAGCAATTAAAAAAATCAGAGGAAACTAAAAAGAAGTATGAACAAAATCGTAATGAACTGATTAGCAACATCTCCCATGACCTAAAAACACCAATTACCACCATCAAGGGCTATATTGAAGGTATCTTAGATGGTGTCCCCCAATCCAAAGAAAAACAGGATAAATATTTACAAACTATTCATCAAAATGCTACACATATGGAATCACTAATTGAAGATTTATTTTTATTATCCAAATTTGATTTAGATCAATCCCTTTATCAATTTGAGCATATAAATATCAAAAATTTCCTGGCCGATTCCTTCGAAGAATTGCACTTTGACTTACAAGAAAAGGGTATTAAACTTGAATATAGAGCAGATTACGATGAACAAAAATTAGTAAGGGCAGATCGCCAACAACTAAAAAGAGTCATTCTTAACATCATCAATAATGCAGTAAATTACAAAAGTGAAAGTAATCCAGTAATTCAAATGATATTAACTGAACAGAAAGAGGAAGCCCAGGTTGAAATTAGAGATAATGGTAAAGGTGTCTCTGAAGAAATGCTGGATAAAATATTTGAGCGTTTCTACAAAGAAGATAAAGCCAGATCTAACCAATCACCCGGTAGCGGTTTAGGTCTTTATATCGCTCGCAAAATTATTTTAGATCATGGTGGAAAAATATGGGCAAAAAGTAAAGTCGGTTTTGGCACCAGTATCTTCTTTACCTTAAAAAAGGTAAATCAAAATGATATCAATATTGAAAAGCAGGAAATGAATAATGAGAAAAATTCTAATCATTGAAGACCAACAGAGTATTGCTGAATTAGAGAAGGATTATTTAGAAATCAATAACTTTCAGGTAGATATAAAAAATAATGGTCGAGAGGGTTTAGAACTGGCTCTAAATAAAGACTATGACCTAATATTGCTGGATTTGATGTTACCCGATATTGATGGGTTTGAAATATGTAAAAAAATAAGAAAAGAAAAGAATATTCCCATCCTTATTATCTCGGCTCGGGGAGAAGATATTGATAAAATTCGAGGATTGGGATTAGGAGCAGATGATTATATCAGTAAACCTTTCAGTCCCAATGAATTGGTAGCCAGGGTTAAAGCACACCTGAATCGTTTTGACCGTCTTACTGGAAAATCGGAAAAGGCAAAACAGGAAATTCAGGTAAAAAATTTAATCATTAATCAGGTTTCTCGACGTGTTTTTTTAGACAATAAAGAAATCATCTTTACTACTAAAGAATTCGAGATATTAAACTTTCTGGCCTCTCATCCCAATATAGTCTTCAGTAAAGAGCAACTCTATGACCATATCTGGGGGGATGATTCTTATGGAGATATTGCCACTATTGCTGTTCATATTAAAAAAATAAGAGATAAGATTGAAAAAGACCCCCAACATCCCCGTTTTATAGATACCCTGTGGGGTTCAGGCTATCGATTTAATGCCTGATAAAGACAATTATAGGAATTCTTCCCCTTGATTATCTTGTTTGCAAAACAAGATAGAATTTTTTTGAATTGTATTTTCTTTGAGGGGTTTCAGGGGATACCTCCCCCTGAATATAGTAATTGCCCAGCAATTTCGATACTATATAAGATAAACTACCTAAGAAAAATGTCATTGCGAGCCTGCCTCTTGCCTCTTAACACCAGTTAAGGGGCAAGGGGCAGGCGTGGCAATCTCATCCAATTAAGCCCAAATCTTTTCTCTGAAAACCGTAAACTAACAACTAAAGACCATCTTTCAATTAATTATGTGGGTAGAAGTGAATGAGATTGCTTCGTCGCTTTGCTCCTCGCAATGACAAAATGGTATATTGTATTACGTATAACGTATATCGTTAAATATAGTCATTAGTTGTTGGTATCTGGTATTTAGTTTGCCCATTGCTTATTACTTATTACTGTTTACTTATTACTGAATTGGCTCCTCGCAATGACAAAATGGTATACCGTATTACGTATAAGGTCAGAAAAGAAAGCCAGTCACGATTAATAAGAGAGCCAGACCAAAGAATAAAATAGTCATAGCCACCTTTACTTTCCCATAATTCTTTTTAGTCAGCTCAGCCCATTGCTGGGAACTGGTACCCCAGTAGGTAAATAAAAAGACCAGGATTAAAGGTAGCACAAACATAAAATTATAAAATAACAGGTAGAGGAGACCATTAGCCCTCAGTTCGGGAACTTGGCTGATAAAAATTAGGGTGGGTAAATAAATCTGTCCGGTACAGGCCAATTCCAATATAGAGACTAGAAAACCAGTTACCGCTGCCATAATAATAAAACTACTAGCCTTGACATTCTTGCGGATGGTAGAATGAATCAACTCTTTAATACGCGGTGGTAACTGCAGGGTAGCATCACCGGTCTGTCCGGTCCTTTTGTATTTTAGATAATCGAGCAAACTGAGTGTTCCCAGGATAATACCGATTGCTGCCGTAACAAAGATAAATATCTTGCGGGCTAAAGGTAGAAAGGAGAGAGAGGTAACTACCCTTAATGCCCCCGCACCAACCAGAAAATAAGTTAGAAAAACGGCTAGAGTAAACACCCCTCCTACCAGTAACAGTTCTCTACCAGTGCGTTTGATAAGGGCTAAATAGGAGATAAAAAAGATAATGGTGGCAAAGGCACAGGGATTAATTCCATCAAGTAGACCGCTAATAGCAACAGCACCTATTCCAAATGATTGAAACCGTTCTATAAGTCGCTGTTGAACTGCATCCTGGTCTTCTTTTACCCTTTCCCAGGGGGGAGGGAATTCTTCGCCTTTTATCTCTTCTATGATATTGATAAGATTTTCATAGCTAATTTGTTCTCTCAGGAAATACTTGTCACCAATATAAATTATGGGTACCAGTAATCGCTCATATTCTGATACTCCATATAATTCTCCCAGCTGTTCGGCAAGAGCAACTCCTTCTGGAGTAGAAATATCAAATTTCCTGATTTCTACCTGTGGGTATTCAAAGACAATTTGTTCCAATAACCTTGCTACTCTCTCGCATTCGTGACAACCAGGTTCATAAAAATCAGCAATGTAGATAGGTTGTTGAGTTGATGAATGAGATATCACTTCATCATCTGTTTTTACTTCCTGGCTAAAAGCAGATAAAATCAACCAATTTGGGCTGATAAATAATAATGATATAAATAACAATATCAATAATAAATTAACAACAATTTTTCGATTATTCTTGGAGTAGAAGAGTGAATCACTACCATCTTTAAAAATTTTGAGCATTTTTTATTCTCCAACTTCATTTTTAAAATAATTTTTACTTAAAACTTAAAATATTATATAATAAAATACTATGGATAGTAAGGCGATAATAAAAAGATTTTACTATTTACTGTTCATCAGTCAAATTTTTACAATTCTAACTTAATAGAAAGGTTGAAATAATAATGAATAATAGAAAAAGAAAAGCTAATATTATTAATAATAGTTCAGCTATTTTCATGATCATTATTGCTGTCACTGTATTCTTTTTTGCTGTCACCCCGGCTCTAGCTCAATATAAAACAGGTTCACCAGCACCGGATTTCGCTCTGGAAGCACTTGAGGGAGAAGTTTATCAATTAAATCAGTTTTCTAACCAGTATAGGCATATTCTACTCTGCTTTGTAAAGAGTGATGATTCTTCTTCTTTCCAAAAATTAAGGGAGCTGATTAATTTTTTTGTAGATTACCAGCCGCGAGAAAGTTATCAGATAATTACCGTGGTAGAGCTGAACCAGGATCAAGAAGAGGTAAAAGAAAAATTTCTTACCCTCCAAAAAAGAGCAGAAGTACCACTATTAATCTTAATGGATGAAGAAGGTAAAACAGTAGAAAGCTATCAAATTAAAAGATATCCCACTATTCTACTCTTAACATCAGATTTAAATATTCGCAGAATATATGATCGTTTTACCACCAGAGAGGAAGCTAATTTCTATCAATATTTAAAATTTCTTTTTACTTCCCAAAAAAGTAAAAATAAAAGTAGTTGTGAAGAGGGAGTCTGCCCTCCCCCACCAGAATTCGAATAATATATTATAACCTATAATTATTTATAGAAAGGTAATCAGTTAAATGTCTGGCCAAAGGAAGCAAAGAATTATTACCGTCCTGGCGGTCTTTTTGCTAATACTCTTTTTGGCAGGTTGTAGTAAACCAAAAGAGCCAAGATTATTATTATCTGAAGAGAGCTGGCACTATGGAGAAGTAACCCCAGACCAAATAGTAGTTCATCTCTTTACCTTAAAAAATGAGGGCGAAGAGAAATTAATCATTGAATCTGTTTATTCCTCCTGTTCTTGTGTCACTGTAGAGTTGGCTGATAAAGAGATAGCAGCTGGAAAAGAAACCAAATTAAAGGCTATCTTTGACCCCTCTGGTTATGAAGGTGAGGTAACCAAACAGATTATTATTAAGTCTAATGACCCAGAAAATCTGGAAAAGAGAATCGATTTAACAATCATCGTGCAGCGAGTTCCCAATCCTGATATAGAGTTATCCCAGCAAAACTTTGACCTGGGAAGACTTACCAGAGACACCCATCCTGTACTTCAATTTGATATTTCTAATACAGGTGATGCCAATCTGGTAATTGAAGAGGTAATTTCCGAAGAATTTTTCAGTCACAATCTACCTTTACCACTAACCATACCTCCTGGTGACCAATTTCAGGCTAAAGTATACTTAGATACCAGCCAGTTAAAAGAAGGTGAGTTTCGGAAGGCAATACATATCATCACTAATGATCCCCAAAATTCCAGAATATTTTTACGTATTTCAGGTAATGTGGACGGATCTTGAAATATAAGTAATGAAGTAAAAACTGATAATTCAAGACCTGAACATTATTCATTATTTATTTTACAAAAATTTTTTCTCTTCCACCAACCTGGCAGAAATATATTCCGTTAACCTCAGCTAAGACACTCTTACGGATGGACTCATGAGAACGGGAGTAACTGAGGAAAAGCTCTGCTGGTCTTACCACCTCTGAGGAAAACTAACTCTTAGGGCTCAAGACAACTTCTATGCACTTTCTACTGAATTATTCAATCAGAGGTCTATAATTATATCTTATTTCTGCTCGGTAAGGTAAAAATAAACTGTCTGTCTTGATATTTCTCTCCCCTAAAATAATAAACCAATCTAAGCCTTTCTCTCTTTCTTGCAGTAATAATTCAAATCTAATCCCCTGTTGGGTGCCTAAATTTATCGCTAAGAGAATATCATTGAGAGAAAAACCTCTTTCTATATAAACCCTTAACCTATCTACTTCAATTTGGTAATAAGTGCTTACCAAATTAACAAAAATGTTTTCTTCTTGATTCAATTTCTTTTTTAGTCCTACCTTCTTGCCCTTCCCATGGGTCAAAGCCATTTGCATACCATGAGCGTTTGGTGAAACACCTAATTTAATGGCGACCTTCTCCCAATCTTTTTCTCTTTCCTTTAATTCAAAGATAGTATTAACCGGTCTTTTAGTATCCGCAGAAAAATACAGGGCAGCAATAATATCTTCAGAACTATATCCCTTGGAACGATAATCCAAAATTAATCTACTATCTATTCCGAAAAATTCACCGGCAATTTCCAGCTTTAGTCTATCAAGACGTAATGTTTCTTCTTCTGGAGAAAGATAGGGAGTAATCCCCACTAAGGCTATAGCACAAGCAGCACTGTTTGTAATTGAAACTAATAACAAGCTGACCAAGATAACCGCCAGCCATAGTTTAAAAATAGGGGCTGATTCTTTTTTCTTCATTACTTCCATGCCTCCTTCTTAGATTTCTTCTGTTTATTGTTTATCTTCTTTTTTCTTATTCTCCATATCCTTATTAGAAAGACCAGGTGGTTCTTCAGGGGGGCCGACTTCCTTATCCTTACCCTTGACAGAAAGACCGGGTGGAGTTTCAGGAGGTCCTGCCTCCTTATCTTTCTCATCCTTCTTAAGCAGACCCGGCGGCTCTTCTTGAGGACCTGTTTCTTTATTCTCTATATCCTTTTTTAACAGCCCGGGTGGCTCTTCAGGTGGACCAGGTTGTACTTTTTCAGGTTTAACAATAGATAATTTACCACCGGCAATTTGTTTTAATTCAAAAGCGGAAATGTTACTTCCCATCCGAGAATAGTTGATAGCTAGTTCAATTTCTGGTTTATTATTTTCAGGAACCTGATCTATTAGTGCTATTAGTTCATCGGTATATATTTTAGTGGATTTTCTTACTATCGCTAATGTTTCATCTACTTCCTCTCTCCCAGAAGCCTGTCCTTCTGCCAGATATTGAAGTGTTTTCGTTAAATTCTCATTGTATTTCTTGACCAGCTCCTCAACAAACTGAGGTTTACCTTTCTCTTCTATAAAGATAGCCTCTACCAATCTAAGATCTGCCAGCTCTAAATGATATTTTGCTTTTTCAATAGGATCAGTTAATCTTTCTATATTCTCATTTTCCTGGATTAGCTTTAATTCATAATCAGGTGAATCGGGTAAAATCCCCGGATTGAGAACTTTTATTTGAAAATTATTGGCCATTACTGAACTTGATGTATTACATAAACCTATTATGATAATAAAAATCATCATTGCTAACTTTATTCTTTTCAAGATTTTATCATCTCCCTAATTAGCCACTTTATTCTGCTTTTACTACTTACTACGAAAAAATATCCCCAAATGTTACCTTATACCTCATACCTCTATCTGGAATGTGGTTTGCAATCTGTTGTTTAAGAAGATTTCCAAACGCCATACACCTGGAAAATCAGTTAAAAATCCCTCTATCTTACTGCAAGTGATTTCTCCCCTAAAAGAGGATTCATTAACCTCCTCTTTTTTATTAATAGAATTAAGATCATCAATAGTCAGATTGGACATAAATATACATAGACCAGCTGAAATATTGCCTCTAAAGGTGGTTTTCTGAAAGAGCATTCCATCAGGTTTTATCCATTTAACCATAATGTTTACCTTTTGCGGCTGATCTAAAATCCCGCCAAATATAATTCCCACATTTTTATCTTCAGGTGAAAAAATTTCATCTGTTGCTTTCTTTCGCCAAGCCCACCATCCCGTCTCTTCTAAGTTATAAGGTGCCGCTTGAACAGTAGCAGCCCAAGATTGAAATTGAAGCGGGGAACGATGGACAAAAAAGGTTATCGTCCCATATAGTACTGCCGCAAGTACCATCACTGTTATAGCTGCTAGCATGACTTTTTTGGGTAAAATTTTAAATCTAATGAAAAAATTCCTGCTATCAAGTCTCTCTTCCTCTTCTTCAAGTTTACTCATAACATTTTGCACTATCCCCGGAGGTGGGGTAATACTGGGCATTGTTCTCATTACCTTGGCCATTTTTGTCATTCTAGCATACTTTTTTGCACATACCTCACATTGGCGCAAATGCTCTTCGACCTTCTGGGAAACAGAGTCAGACAAATCACCTTCCATATAGTCTAGTAGTAATTTACTTATTTGATGGCAATCCATTTGATTCACCTCTTTTCTTTTCTCATTTCAACATATCAGATAATTGGTCATATAGAATCTGGTGTGCCCGGTGAAGTTGAACCTTAACTCGCCCTAAGGGCATCTCTAAGATATCCGCTATTTCTTGATAGGTTAAGTCCTGAATATATCTTAAAACAACAACTCTCCGATATATAAATGGCAAATTGCTAATTGCTCTTTGCACTTGTTCTTGTTCATCAGTTGGTATTAGATTTTCCTGGTAATCTAATAGAATATCGGCATTTTTTCGGCTTGATTCCTGGTCTAAAAGGTAATCGAATTCATTTAAAGAAACGGCTGTAATTTTTCTCTTCTTTAGCCGATCTTTACAGAGATTGGTAGCAATTTTGAACAGCCAATTAGAGAATTTAAACTCTGGCTTA
>JAGPKD010000162.1 GCA_018054125.1 Candidatus Oleihabitans oleiphilus
GTTAAAATTAGTCGTTAGTCGTTAGTATCTGGTATTTAGTTTGCCTATTGCTTATTACTTATTACTGGTTACTTATTACTCAATTGGCTCCTCGCAATGACAAAAATCGTATACCGTATTACGTATAGGGAGAGGTAAGGTGAAGGTGATGATGAGGGGTTTCAGGGGATACCTCCCCTAAATATACCTGTTTTTTTATTTTTTAGCCGGGGGTTAAGTAAATGAAGATTGCTCGAGTAGCAGAAATGCAAAAAATGGACCAAGAAGCTATTCAGAAATATAAAATAAAAGAAGAGTTATTAATGGAAAATGCAGGACTGGCCGTCTATCAGTTCATAGCAAAAACTCTTCGGGTAAAAGACTCTCATTTTCTAATCTTTTGTGGAAGCGGCAATAACGGAGGTGATGGGCTGGTAGTAGCCAGACAACTGCATTCCCGTAGTGCTAACCTTACCCTCTGTCTCTTAAATGATCCAGAACAATATAAAGGTGCAGCTCAAATAAACTGGCAGATTATTCAAAAATTAAATTTACCTACCTTTATTAACCCTTCTCTTACCGAAATAAATGCACTTATTAAACCCGATGATATCATTATTGATGCTATTTTTGGTACTGGATTAACCAGAGATGTTACCGGAAATTATTTTCAAGTTATTCAGTTAATTAATGAAAGGGATAACACCGTAATCAGTATTGATATTCCCTCCGGAATTAATGGTAATAACGGTAATATTAACGGCATCGCTATTAAAGCTGACTATACCGTAACCTTTGGCTTACCGAAAGTGGGAAACATACTCTATCCGGGTTATAACTATGGAGGGAAACTTTTTCTTTCCCATATCTCTTTTCCACCTGAACTATATAATAGTAAAGAACTAAAAATTGAAGTAAATACTCCTTTAGCAATTCCGGTGCGACAAGCTGACGGACATAAAGGAAGCTTTGGTAATGCTCTTTTTATTGCTGGAGCACCAAACTACTACGGTGCACCCTACTTTTCTTCCCTATCCTTCCTCAAGGCGGGAGGTGGTTATTCACGACTGGCCGCTCCCTCTTCTATTATTCCCTTCATCAGCACGAAAGCAAGTGAGGTTGTTTTTCTTCCTCAAAAAGAAACAGATACTGGCACAATAAGCCTGGCCAGTTTTAATGAACTGTTAGAATGGTCAGAAAAAATGGATATTATTATTCTGGGGCCTGGTTTATCCTTACCAGAAGAAACACAGGCTTTAATTCGGAAGCTGATTGTAGCAGTAAAAAAACCACTTCTGGTAGATGGTGATGGACTGACCGCTCTAAGCTGTGACCTCTCAATCTTAAAAGAACGTCAGTACCCCACCATATTAACTCCTCACCTGGGAGAAATGGCTGGTTTAAGCAAAAAATCTGTTGCCGAGATTAAAAAAGATCCCATTCAGGTAGTTACCGAATTTACAACATATTATAAAGCTATTTTAGTTCTTAAGGGTGCTCATTCTCTAATCGGATGGCCTAATGGTGAAATATTTATTAATATGACTGGGAACAGCGGGATGGCTACTGCTGGTTCAGGTGATGTGCTGACCGGAGCCATTGCCGCCATGTTCACCTTAGGGTTACCACTGGAATTAGCAGTCAGAGAAGGTGTCTTTATTCATGGTCTTGCTGGTGATTTAGCTGCTTTAGAAAAAGGAGAAGATGGAATTACCGCCAGCAATATTTTAGCTTATTTACCTCTGGCCGTAAAAAAAATACGGGAAGGCCAAGAAAAAGATAAACAAGGGAGCCTACCAGGAATAAATATTATTTAATGTTAGAAAATAATTACCAAAAAGCGGGTATTTATTGTTTGCCTAAAAAGTCCTCCAATTCCTCTATAAAATCTGGCAAACTCATCAATGTTCTTTCGCTTTGATATTCGGTAGGATTTTTAGTTTGTATCGCCTCTACCAACCATCTCTCATTAAGATATATCACCTGATTAGAATAATCCAGTTGATAACTTTTATCCCTTTTTGTGATTCTAAGAGGGAAACCCCCTTCTTTAAAAACCTGGCTGATATGATCACCTAATTTAACTTCCACTTTCTCAGGCAAAACCTTTAGATATCCATAGCGATTATCCCAGGATTTCACTTTCCAGTCTGCACTAAAGTAAATAGGAGATTGCCGATAATAATAAATATATTCCTCTTTATCTATATAATCAGGAATCCCCATAACTTTTTGCACCTCTTTTGCTGAAAAGCCAATTTTTATAGGTCCTAGCTCTTCTTTTTTAAGCATGACCTTTTCATCTGCTTGCGAAAAAATATTATCAATCGAAGACCAACCACCTACTGGTGATGATTCATTTTTGCTCTCTGAAGCACAATAAACGGGACTAGCAGACCCTACCACCATTATGATTAAAATCAGAAACAATACTCTTCTTTTTGGCATCTTAAAAACCTCCTAATAAATTAATCAGGGGAGGTATCCCCTGAAACCCCTTAATTATCAGTATTGAGTATCTAGTATTTAGTATATAGTTTAAATGTTAGTTAAAAAATAAAGAAAAAATATCGTTATAATAAATGCTATCTTGTTTTACCAACCAGATATTCAAGGGGAAAAATTCCCCTCTTGAGAGAGGCGTCCCGAAGGGACGGGGTGTTCCCCTTGACAACCCCTGAAATAACTTCTAACTAGCAACTGTATTTAGACGTTATACGTAATACGATATACCATTTTGTCATTGCGAGGAGCCAATTCAGTAATAAGTAATAGGCAAACTAAATGCCAGATACTAACGACCAACGACTAATTTTAACGATATACGTTATACGTAATACGGTATACCATATTCACCCTCACCCTCCCCTCTCCCT
>JAGPKD010000163.1 GCA_018054125.1 Candidatus Oleihabitans oleiphilus
ATCTTATAATATTCTTACTAATATAATATATTGTAGATATTATATATATTGTAATATATTTCTCTCCTTTTTTCATTTCATAGCTATGACTTTTTGGTAATAATAATTATATCTTAATCTAATGCCATCAATCTAATGCCGTCCACTTTTTGACAATTGACAACATGCTCTTTTCTAATAACTGATATCTAAAAACCAAAAACCAATTTTGTTTATCACTTACCATTATATTTTATTTCAACGCTATACGCTATAGTCATACTTTATACCCTTTTTTGCATTGTATTGTATTTATCTAAAATCCATCAACTATAAACTAAGAACCAATTTTGCTTATCACTTACCACTGTATTTCAATGATATACGTTATACTACATACGGTATACCGATTTGTCATTGCGAGCCTGCTCCTAAACATTAGTTTAGGGGCAGGCTCGCAATCTCATCCCATTAATCCCCATATTAAGATTTGTAGCATTGAAAGATTCTGCATTTTTTACTAAAAACTGTTAGTTGAAAACCAAAAACTGAAAACCAATTATCGCTTCCCATTATGCTTAACAGATATCCCTTTGTCTACCTTTCCATTTGACAAATATCTTAAGGCATGATAATAAGAACATACAAAGAGGTGATATAAATGTCCAGACATACCATTTACTTATCGGAATCTGACAGTAAATTATTACAAGAGCTAAAGAGAAAACATGGCTCAATTTCCAAGGTAATTAAGGTATCCTTATCTAAATTAAGAGAAGAACAACTAAAAGAATATTATCAGAAAAAATCTGAAACCTATCCTGAACTTCGTAAAGCGCAGAATAAGGTGATGGAAAGACAAGATAAAGGGGAATAGTTATGAGTTTTCCTCATCGTGGGGATGTTTTTTGGGGACCTGCTAAAAAGAAAGTCAGACCCTTACTGGTTGTTTCTAAGGTCAGAAAAGGGGTCAGGCTTTACAAATTCACAAAATAATACTGCTATACTGAAAAAAATGAAGTATAAAATCTAGAATCTAGGGGCCAGATCTCAACATTATATTTTGCCAAAAAGGCGACTTTTCACACAGCCTGACGGTTCTTTGTTTTACCTCTTTCCTCTGATGATTTAAAATATTATTACTCATATTCTTATTTATCCCCTATCAAACCAGAGAGTCAAAGCAAGATTTGGCAATATCACAAGGGACTGGATGTCTGTTCTTTGAGACAGCTGGCCAGGTTAACAGGATTGACGGTGAATCAGATAGTGAGAGCTTGAAACAGAGGACCGTCCCCTGTTCTATTGTGTTCTATTGTAATATTGTAATCCCAGTTATAATGATTTTTTCCATAGCAATTATACTTAATTAATGATATAATATTTCTCGAGAGTGCTAAAAATAACATTTTGGAGAAATATTATGAAATTCCTAGATTTAAAGAAGGAATTGAAAGACTTCCCTGTCTTTTCTTTAAATGACCTGAAAAATATTGACCCTCATTTCCAGCGCAGAAGATTAAATGAATGGCAGGATAAAGGTTATATTAAAAAGATAATTCGAGGTTATTATCTCTTTTCCGATCTCTCCCTGGAGGAAGAAATACTATTTAAGATTGCCAATCAAATCTATTACCCCTCGTATATTTCATTACAAACTGCCTTATCTTATTATCATTTGATACCGGAAAGCGTATATGAGATAACCTCAATTACCACTAGAAAGACCTCCCGTTTTAAAACTTCAATAGCAGAATTTAGCTATCGTAGTATTACCCCGCGCTTATTTTTTGGTTACCACCTTAGCAAAGACCATAAATATTATGTAAAAGTAGCCAGTGTGGAGAAGGCTATTCTGGATTATTTCTATTTACATCCAGACTTGAAAACAATTCAGGATTTTGCCAGCTTACGCCTTAGTCAGGAAATGCTCTTAGAACAGGTTGATGAAAATAAATTGTTTGAATATCTGAAAAATTTTGAGCAAAAGCGATTGACTGAAAGAATAAATCATTTTTGGAGTTATATAAAAAATGCTTAGCCTGGAACAAATTGTATCTTTTTATCCTGAGCAACTTAGAATCTATAAAAGAAATCTGCTGAGAGAATACCTGCAATATGTTATTTTAGAGGTTGTCTACCGTTCTGAATATGGGAAATACTTAATTTTCATGGGTGGTACTGCCATTCATATCATTCATGGTAATCAGCGTTTTTCAGAAGATCTGGATTTTGACAATAGAGGGTTAAAGGAAGAGGATTTTGTGGGACTATCTCGGGAGATAACTGGCAAGTTAAAATTAATGGGTTATCCCGTAGAGGTTACCAATAAATTAGGTAATACCTTTCGCTCTTTTATAAAATTTCCAGGGATATTTTATCGATACGGTCTTTCTGGACACTCGCGTGAAAAATTAATTATTCAGCTGGATAGCGAACCACAAAATGTTGATTATCCAACTCAAAATGTTCTAATAAACAATTTTGATATCCTGTTAAAGGTAAAGGCAACTCCGCCTGAGGTATTATTAGCACAAAAGATATTGGCCATTTTAATGAGGCCTCGTCCTATGGGAAGAGATTTCTATGACTTTATTTTTCTCCTCTCCAAAACGAAACCAAGCTATGATTTTTTAAAAGAAAAGATGAAATTACAAAATGATAATAATTTGCCAGAGATAAAAGAAGCACTATTAAGAAAATACTATGGATTGAATCCCAAGAAATTAATAGAAGAGGTAAGACCTTTCTTATTCCATCCGGAAGATGCTGAGAGAATCCTCTTATTTCCTGAATTTATTCAGCAAAAGATGCCCTAAGATAATAAGAAAATACAATTAACCCTTTAG
>JAGPKD010000164.1 GCA_018054125.1 Candidatus Oleihabitans oleiphilus
AAGGAAGAAAAGGAAGGTAAGTGGTAGTAGCTGGTAGAAAGATAATCCGGCGGGATTATGCTTTATGAATTTAAGGATGGGAGTACTAGGTGCCCTGGTTGAGAGGCAGAAGGGGAAAAGGTTAACCGTTAAGTTTTTTGCTATATTGCAGTGCGTTCTTTGAAGTAACGGCCTGGAGGGCAGCGCCCTCTACCTCTTCTTCGTGGAGGGCGTGGAGGACAAGGGGGGCGATGTGGCCGGCTACATGCCGCTGCAGCGGCAGGTGGGCTTCATCTATGATAACCCCAACCTGTTTATTATAGCCCACGAGCTGGGGCACGGCGCCTTCAACCTGCGCCACACCTTTAGCCTCGAGAGCTTTATTGCGGCCGAGCGCACCACGCAGAACCTGATGGACTATAAAGGCGGCACGGAGCTCTGGGCGCACCAGTGGGAGCAAATCCGCGACCCGCAGAGCGTTTGGTTCGCCTGGGCACAGGATGAGGGGGAGGGGGAGTGCACTACTGTAGCCTCAAATACAAATATTAATCTCAAAATATATGAGGGAGATGAAGAGAGGGCTGAGGATACCATATTTAAAATAACGGCTAATCCTCCAACTATGCCAGATATAAGAGCTTGCGCAGTGGGTATAGATACAATAAGTTTGCGCTTGAAAATAGAGTATATCACTAGAAAAACATGGACTGATAGTAGAGGTATTACTCATTCAAATGAATTAGTACGAGATGATGTAACGTGGTTTCCTGATAATGGCTGGCAAAATGTCAAATCTGGTGAAATATGGGATATTAACTTTGGTAATTTGTTCAGAGGAGGTAAGGCTTATTTGTATTGTAAGTTAAATAATGTTATTGTTGATACAGTTGTTTTTCATATTCGGGGAGAAAACCCTACTGTACAAGATGTACACAATTATGTGAACACTTTGGAAAACGCAGGGGGATGGTATGTTCCTAAAATAATTAGACAGGAATCTTCGTTTCGTCAATTTAATACAGGTGTTTCCTCAGCCACCAATACCTTTGCAGGAATTCCGAATTGGGGGGCACCTTATGGTTGGGGTATGAAGCAATTGGATAATTTAGGTTCTGAATACGGTTATCGTACAGTATTAAATGGAACAGTAGTTAGAGAAGGTGGTGCATCACCTGATGAGTTGTGGAATTGGCAGTTAAATGTAAGTAAGGGAATACAATTTTTTAATGGCGCCAAGATGCCAACGGCAGAGACTCGATGGAATAATGCAATGGAAGATATTGAAGACTGGGAGGAAGATTTTGAAGAATTGGCTCAGAATGCATATCCAATGTTTATAATCGCAAGCCCAGTTGCATCTGAACTTAACACTACTGTTGATGAAATTATCGCTGGAAATGCTACCAATTCTGAAACAATAGTTTCTAATCCAACTACTACAGGAAACCAACGGTCACTAATTGATGCCCATGCATGTAAGTTTTATAATGGGGGAAATAATTATTTTACTATTAGAATTCCTGCAAATCAAGGACGTGGTACAGCGGAAATTCCTCAATGGAATATAAATAAACTTGGGAATGGGAGAGATTATGTTAATGATATTTCAGGCCGTGAAGGCTGGTAAAAAATAAATGAATGAAAATGAAAAAAATAAAATTACTTTTTATCGGTGTAATTAGTTGCATTACAATGAGCGCACAAGTTAGCGACTATAAATTGAGGTTTATAGCCGGATTCCCTGATTATAATTTTGTTCCGGAACATGATTATCTTATAAATGTTTCAGCAATTCTCACTGCAGAAAAAGATAGCCTTATTGAAGAAACTCTTATTTCAGATACCTTACAAAGGTTAGATTTTTTAAGATGTTACCCAGAATATGGCATGATAATAGCTATGACTAAAGGGAAAAGTGGTCCCTATGAAATTGTTCCAAGCCTCGGTTATCAGATTACAATAATAGATACAAAAACTTTGGAGAAAAATGTGTATTCAATCCCAGAAAGTGTTAATATTAACGGCATAAACTATAAGTTTTATTCGCGTGCATTCTCATCTGTTTTAGAAGACAATGAATGGCAATTTGTATTAGAATACATCAATTTTGAATTACCTAAAAAGGATGGTATTATAAGAAAATATTATTATCTATTCAACCCTAAAACACAAAATTTACAAAAAACTGAACCTGCAATCTATAGAAAGACCATTGCTAATAGTGGTAACATGGTTTTGGCCAACAATTATGAAGGTGAAATATTGAAAGGAGATACCACAACAAATATTCTTAAAATAGCAACTTCTAAATTCTATGGTAATCCTGTTTATTGTGATTATTTACCATCTAATGTAAAAATATCAAGAAAATCATATGCGGCGGCAACAGTTTTAATAAATAACGATGATATGTTAGTTTTATATCTATATGAAAGAGAGCAGCGAGGTAAATGGATTTACTGTAAGGTTCATGTATATGATAAACAAAAAAAGACGTGGGATAATTTTGAGTTGGAAACAAGTTGGGTTTTGGCAAAATATTTTGATAAATACATAACAGGAAACTATAGGGTCGTACAACTCACAAATAAAGACAACAATTTTCCATTTAAAGAGGAATACTGGATAAAAGAAAAAACAAAGTATGGACCTTCCTATCAAGATTTTTTTATTGAATTTCCCGTTTTTAGATACTATTCAGAAGGTGATCTCTATCTCTATAGGGTAGATTTAAGCTGCAAATGCAACTTTTTTGTTAAACAATACTTGATCTAGCTTCTCTTTGGGTGTTAAAAATCCTAAACGCTTTCTTGGCCTGTTGTTTAGAATCATTTCCACCCATTGCACCT
>JAGPKD010000165.1 GCA_018054125.1 Candidatus Oleihabitans oleiphilus
CCTATCCAGCAAGTGCCTAACCCTAACGAGGCTGCTTCTAAGCTCATATGATCCAAAGCTAAGGCTAAATCGACTGGATAACTATATTCGCTACCGCCCATTAGATAATTAGGAGCAGTGGCACAACCTACTATTACTACCGGAGCTTCTCCTACAAATCTCTGATTTTTACAGGCAGAAACTAATCTTTCTCTTAATTTTTTATCTCTTACTACTATAAACTTCCAGGGTTGATTATTGCAGGCGGAAGGAGCTAATCTACCTGCTTCTAAAACTTGTTGCAGTATTTCTTCAGAAATTTCTTTATCCTGATAACTCCGTACACTCTGTCTTTTTTTAATTACTTCCAAAACCATATATAGTTTCCTCTTCTTTAGTTTTTAATCTATTTTTATTATATCTTTTTTGCGCTCCCTTTCAAGAGAAAAAAACTTCCCTTCTAAACCTAACCATTCAAACTTAAAAAATTTACCAAAATTTTTTAAGCTGTGAATATTTTTTAGAATAAGATTAATTTTTAGCGCAAATTAAGCTAAGGCAATGTTAAAACAGATTGCGGATTTATTCTCTTATCTAACCAGCTAATCTGGTTTCGTTCTTTCATTATCTCCAAAGTACGATAGATATCTGCCAGGGAATACTGATTGGGCATAGTATACACCAAATCCTGAGCGGTAACCTGTCCTTTTTCTGACCCTAAATCCTTAAGATACATGATAATTAATTCCCTGATCTTTTCATATTTTTCTTCCTCTTTTGGGGAAAGTGATTGTACTAAAATAGTATCTGGATTGGTTGGCATTGTATTTTGTATCTGCTCAGAACTTTTGTAACTACTAAATTTTTCATTCAATTTTTGCTTTATTTCTATCTGACTTTCCCTTAGGTTTTGAATCTCTTCTATCACCTTTTTCAAGTTATTAACTATTTCTCCAGAAGGGGCACTATCTTTATTTTGGTTTACCATGCCTCTTTCTTTCATATTAAAATAGGCTGATTCATAAATATATTGTGACAAATATTCCAGATTATCTACATTCTGCTTCATCTTGCTAACCATCAATTCTATCTTTTTGAAAAGCTGCTGGGACCAAAAATAAAAAATAAGACCCAAACATAATGCCAATACAATAACAATAATGGCTAATAATTGTGCTGTTTGATCAAATAACATATTCTCCAACTTTTTTACTCTCCTTTAACCACAAGATAATCAGGGGAGGTGTCCCCTGAAACCCCCTCATTATCACCCTCACCTTTCCTCTCCCTTCTAAGGGAGAGGTTTAGAGTAAGAGGGTAGTATATTGATATTACTTATTTTACTTATTTAAAATAATTGTTTTTTAAGAATATCAAAATTGCCTGGCAATTGCGATATTCAAGGGGAAAGATTCTCCTTCACAACCCGTGAATTAAAAGCAAAATAAACTAGATTTCCTCGCCTCCAGATAAAATTTGAGAAGCAAAATCCCGATCTTGCATTTTATTTTTACTCTCTTTATCTTGTTTCTGAGCTATATTCTCGCTATCACCATTAAGAGGTTGGATATTGCTTGGTTCTTTTTTCTCCTTAATATCTCTATTAATATTATTATTATTAATATTTTGCTCATCTTCGGGTGCACTTTTTGGGAAAATTAAATCCTGGTTATACAAGATTTTAGGCAATCTTTCTAAACGAATGGTGCTCACTGCTAATCCTTTGGACACTTCAGTCATTATTAGCGAAAGCTGGGTATAAAGTCGATAGAATGCGATAGCCAGCCAGATAGCAAATAAACTGATAATGATGGACAGAAAAGATAGGACGATAACAATTATTCCTCCATTATTCATAACAATTACCTCACAAGATATTCATATATTTACACAGCTCAGTTAGGAACATACCAATATCCTGGTGTACTACGATAATAGCTTTACGGTCCAAATGGGTCTCCATATAGTTAATAATAACCAACTCCCCTCCCCTGGCTAAACAATATTCTGGTAATAAATTAGCTGGCGAAACCTGTAAGGAGGAGCCTACTACTAAAAATAGATCAGCTTTATTAGCCTCACTAACAGCTTCATCCAGATTGGATAACATCTCGCCAAATAAAACTACCTCTGGCTTAAAAACACCGCCACACTGACAATAGGGAACATGCTGGTCATTACTGTCTATTTTTTCTAACAATAATTGTGAGGAAATCTTCTTTCCGCATCTATAACAGATGGCCTGGGATAAGTTCCCATGAATTTCCAGAACCCGTTGCGAGCCTGCCTTCTGATGTAAATTGTCAATATTCTGGGTTATTAAGGTATGTAAATAGCCTGCATGTTCCAGTTGAGCAAGGGCATAATGAGCCTTATTGGGGGAAACTTTATCTAATTCTTCGATCCTGGGACGATAAAATTGATAAAATCGGGCTGGATTTTCCTGAAAAGCCTCAATGCTGGTAACTTCTATCGGGTTTACTTTAGACCTTAAGCCTTTACCTGGGGTTCGAAAATCAGGAATACCAGAAGCTGTACTGACCCCTGCTCCGGTCAAACAGACCGTGTATTTTGAATCTTTTAGTAATTCACTAAGTTTTACAATTTTTTGTTGCTCTATATCTTTCATCTTATGCTACTGAAAATAAAAACTCCTTTCCATATCTCTTTCTGTCCTTATACCCTACCCTAAGGGTTAACAACTCTCTCATCTATATTATTCCATTAATTCTATTTTTTAGACATTAAATCGGAAATTGACAATATCACCATCCTCAATCAGGTAATCTTTTCCTTCAATTTTTAATAAACCCTTTTCTTTAATCTT
>JAGPKD010000033.1 GCA_018054125.1 Candidatus Oleihabitans oleiphilus
ATTTTTCCGATTTTACCAGTATTGATAGGATGACAGCTTTCCTAATAGAATAAAAGCTAATAAAGGTGACATTTTCTGGCGATAATTAACTATCTATTTAGGTGACATTTTCTAAAGTTATTGACAGTAAAAGAAGACTTTTCACACAGTCTGACGGTTCTCTGTTTCATTGAAATAAAAACTGAAACAGAAAACCGTCCTCTTTAGACTGTATAGACTGTAGAATGTTTATAGCAGCGTTACTATGTTATTTGAACAACTGCTGGAAGACTTATGGATTACATCTATCGCTGCTAATTTCTCCCCCAAACCAATACAGATAAGACTTCTCCTCTTATTCTTAGCTGGCTAAATAGTGTTTCCCAGGTGTAAATTCCCCTAATTTAGTAACCTGGTATTACCAAAAGTCCTTAGATAAATCTTGTCTTTCATCTTAGCCTCTTAAAACTTCCAATAATTTCTTAATTTTTCTTAACTTAGCGCTGAAATAAAAAAATCATTGTTCAGTACTGTTAGGCAATTCAACTCTGGCTTGTTTATTTGTTTAAAGCAGGTATAATAGAATCGGTTGTTTCTAACAACTTTTTAAAAAATAGGCGGAGGTTAAAAGTAAAAAATGAATACGCTTTATATCACCTTTTTATGGCATTTTCACCAACCCATCTATAAAGATTTTTCCCAGAATAAGTATTTGCTCCCCTGGGTAAGACTTCATCTTACTAAGGAATATTATATGATGGCTAAACTTATTGAAGAAAATGAAAAGGTGAAAGTAACTTTTAATTTCACTCCCTCTCTGGTAGAGCAGACCCTGGATTATGTCAATGAAGAAGCTTATGATCTCTACCTGGACCTTTCTTCTAAAAAGGCGGATTTGCTTACTACAGAAGAAAAATTTTTTATTCTGGAGAGATTCTTTAGAGCTAATTGGGAAAAAGTAATATATAAAAACCCTCGCTACGCCGGATTACTGAGAAAAAGGGGGTATAAATTCGATAGGGTTGAGGACGCCAGAGCCTTAACCTCTTTTTCTACCCAAGACTTCAGAGATCTACAAACCCTCTTTGAACTTTCCTGGATTTCGGAATATGCTCTAGAAGAGGATCAAGAACTGAAGAGGATAAAGGAGAAGGAGAGAAATTATACTGAAGAGGAAAAATTATTGGTGCTGGAAAAGGAGAAGGAATTAATAAAAAAAATCCTGCCCTTATATCGAGAGTTGTTTAAAGAGGAAAGGATTGAAATTTCCACTTCTCCCTATGCCCACCCGATTATGCCTTTAATCATAAATACTGATATTGCCAGAAAATGTCAGGATACGCCCCTGCCCGTTCCACCTTTTTCTCGACCAGAAGACCTGGATGAACAAATTAAATGGGGTAAAGGGCTGGTAGAGGAGTATATGGGGGGAAATATTTCTGGTTTATGGCCTCCGGAAGGAGGAGTTTCCCCTGAGATTTTACCTTTTCTGACCAAACATGGATTTGAGTGGTTGGCCACTGATGAAACCATTTTTTACCGGAGTAAAAGGGTGGAAAACAGAAAAGAATTATATAAACCATATTTTATCCAGGAACAGGATAAAAAGATAAAGGTAATCTTTAGAGACAGGACTATCTCCGATCTAATTGGATTTACCTACGGGAAAATGGAGACCGATGAGGCGGTAAAGGATCTGGTGGTCAGAATAAAACATATTCAGAATTCTCTGGATTCACCCGGGATCCTGCCTATAATTTTAGATGGGGAGAATCCCTGGGAATTTTATCCCGAATCGGGTATTTCTTTTTTAAGAGAAGTTTATAGAGTGCTTCCTGAAGAAGAAGGCCTGGTTTTGACCACGGTTAGCGAAGCCCTCAAGTGTCTTTCTGAAGAAGAACTTACTACTATTGCCGTTGGTTCCTGGATAAACGGAGATTTTCGGGTGTGGATTGGCGACAAGGAAGATAATATTTCCTGGGATTACCTGAGGAAGGTGAGAGATGATTTTGAAAATTTTAGCGAAGAAGAGAAAAAAAAGGTGAAAAAGATAATGTTTGCCGCTGAAGGCTCCGATTGGAACTGGTGGTACGGAAGTAAACCTTTGACCACTACGAATACCGAATTTGATCTTATTTGCCGGACGCATTTAATGAGTATATATTCTCTTTTGCATAAGGAAATTCCCTCTTATCTCTGGGACTCAATAATAGCGAAAGAAGAAGGAGTAATCATTATAGAACCTTGCGGGATGGTAAAACCAGAAATAGATGGGAGATACACTACCTATTTTGAATGGTTGAATGCCGGCACTCTCAAAGGAGAAACCAGTAATGGGACGATGGTTATAATAGAGCCGGTTATTGATTTTATAAAATTTGGTTTTGACGAGGAGAAGCTCTTTTTTCTTCTAAAATTTACTCCAAGTGCTGATCTCTTTGAAGAATTTAAAGTAAGAATAAATTTAGAAGGGGAAAATAATAATAAATGTGCCCTTTTGTTTTCGAAGAAAAATGGAGATTTTAAATTGGAGGAACCTCTGGATTTACCTGTAGATTGGAAATTTTTCGAGGTCTTAGAAATAGGGTTCCCTTTTTTACCAGCTGGATTTGAAAAAGGAGAAAAAATATTTTCGGATATCTTATTTGTTTTTGAAGGAAAGCCCATAGCTAAGCTACCGGGAAGAGGAAGGTTTAGTTTTACCTTACCAGAGGAAGACTATGTTTATAAAAACTGGTTTGTTTAGAAGTTAAATCTGATTAATTTAAGAAAGGAGAAAAAGTATGCCGGAATTAAGAAAAGACCCCATACTCGGAAGGTGGGTAATTATTTCTACCGAGAGGGCTCTTCGACCTATGGATTATAAAATAACCAAAGAAGAATCTAAAACTGACCTTTCTAAATGTCCCTTTGAAACAGGGAACGAAAAGATGACCCCACCAGAGATTATGAGTTATAGGAGTCCGGAGACTAAAAAAGATGAACCGGGATGGTGGATAAGGGTGGTTCCCAATAAGTTTCCTGCCTTAAGAATTGAAGGAGAATTAGATAAAAGGGGTATAGGGTTATATGATATGATGAACGGGGTAGGAGCTCATGAGATAGTAGTGGAGACCCCGAATCATAATGAGGAAATTTACGATATGCCGGAGAAGGGGATAGAAGAAATTTTATGGGCCTGGAGAGATAGGATGATTGATCTGAGAAAGGATAAGAGATTTAAGTATATTCTGGTATTCAAAAATAAAGGTCCTCAGGCTGGTGCCTCTATTGAACATCCCCATTCTCAGATTATGGCCCTTCCGATTGTTCCCTTGAGGGTAACACAGGAACTGAGGGGGTCAAAACAATATTTTGAATATAAAGATAGATGTATCTTTTGTGACATCATTAAACAGGAAATCGAGGATAGAGAGAGGTTGGTAGAAGAGAATGAAGGGTTTGTCTCTTTTGTTCCCTTTGCCCCTCGATTCCCCTTTGAATTATGTATTTTACCCAAAGAACATACTTCTGATTATACTCAAATTACCAGAAGCGGGTTTTCCCATCTGGCTCAGATTTTAAAAAGGACCTTGCAAAGATTAACTAAAGGGCTGGAGGAGCCGCCTTTTAATCTGATGATTCATACTGCGCCTCTGGATGATCTGAATCTTAACTATTATCACTTTCATATAGAAATTACTCCTCGCTTGACCCAGGTTGCCGGCTTTGAGTGGGCTACCGGGTTTTATATCAATCCTACCAAACCCGAGGAGACGGCAGCTTATTTGCGGGAGATTAAGTTATGAAGGCCTACTTGGTTACCTCAGAGGCCACCCCTTATGTCAAAACCGGTGGTCTCGGCGACGTGAGCGGTACCCTCCCCAAATATCTTAAAGATTTATCCGTGGAAGTTTCCTTAATCTTGCCCCTTTATAAGGGGATTAAAGAAAAGAAACTTCCTGTAAACCGAGTTTTTTCTGGTAATCTTTCTTTAGGAGGGAAAACTTTTCCCTATTCTTTTTACCAGGATAGGGCTAATGCCGAGTTTCCTACCTATTTTTTAGAGAATGATGAACTTTTTTCCCGAGAGGGAATCTATACGGAAAAGGGAAGAGATTATGAAGATAACTATCTTCGCTACTCCTTCTTCTCTTTAGCAGCACTCCAGTTTATTTTTGCCTTGGGGGGTGGTGATATTATCCATATTCAAGACTGGCAAACTTCTCTTCTACCGGTCTATAAAAAGCTTTATTATCCGGAAAGAAAAGAAAAGGTTTTACTCACCATTCATAATCTTTCCTTCCAGGGTATTTTTGATAGAGATATTTTACCAGCCATAAATTTACCGGAAAGTTTATTTCATATGGAGGCGCTGGAATTTTACGGGAAGGTAAATTTTTTGAAGGGGGGGATTGTCTTTTCCGATTTTATCAATACCGTGTCCCCCAGTTATGCTCGCGAAATTCAGAAAGAAGAGTTAGGTTGTGGTCTACATAATTTATTAGGGAAGAGAAGGGATTATCTTACCGGGATAATTAACGGGATTGATTATACTTATTGGAATCCAGAAAAGGATAAATATAGCAAAGTCCCCTTTTCCTTAAAAACTATTCACCAGAAAAGAGAAAACCAAAAGTACCTTTATAAAGATTTGGGGGTGGCTTTTGACTCAGAAAAACCTTTATTTTCTATGATCTCGAGGATTACTCCCCAGAAGGGTTTTGATATTTTATTAGCCAGTTTTGCCGAATTAATGAAACTTCCTTTAAACCTTGTAATTCTGGGGACGGGAGAGATAGAAGATGAAAACCAATTGAAGAGATGGGGAGAAATTTATAAGGAAAAATTTGCCCCCATCATAAGATTTGAGGAGGAACTTGCTCATCAAATCTATGCGGCCAGCGATTTTTTCCTTATGCCCTCTAAATTTGAACCGTGTGGTCTGGGACAACTAATTGCGCTAAAGTATGGGACCGTACCAATAGTAAGGAGAACAGGGGGGCTTAAGGATACCATTCAAAATTATCACGAGAAAACTGCTTGTGGAAATGGGATTACTTTTGATGATTACGACTCCTTTGAACTGTTAGAAGCCCTAAGGAGGGCGATAAGAATTTTTGCTGACCAGAAGGTTTATCGCCGGATACAAGAAGCAGGGATGAAATGTGATTATTCCTGGATTTCTTCAGCCCAGGAGTATGTAAGGCTTTATAATAAAATTAAGGAGCAATAAAATGAAAGCAGTGATAATGGCGGGAGGATTTGGTACTAGATTAAGGCCTCTGGTGATTAATCGACCCAAACCTATGGTCCCGGTGGCTAATAAGCCGATAATGGCTCATATTTTAAAACTCTTAAAAAAGTATAATTTTGATGATTTGATAGCAATTTTATATCATCAGCCCGAAATCATTAAAGGATATTTTAAAGAGGGGAAAGATTTCGGGGTTAATCTGGAATATATTACTTCCAGCGAAGATCTGGGTACGGCAGGGGCTGTAGCCTTAGCTAAAGATAGGCTCAAAGAATCCTTTCTGGTAATCTCAGGTGATCTCCTGACCGATTTTAATCTCTCTGAGATTCAGTCTTTTCATCAAAAAAAGAAATCCCTGGCGACGATAACCCTTACCCGGGTAGAAAATCCTCTACCTTTTGGAATTGTTCTAACCGATCAAGAAGGTAGAGTCACGCGTTTTTTAGAAAAACCTTCCTGGGGCGAGGTATTCTCTGATACCATAAATACTGGTATCTATATGCTGGAACCAGAAATTTTTGAATTTATACCCGATTTTAAAGAATTTGATTTTTCTCGCAATCTTTTTCCTCTCCTTTTAGGCAAAAAACTTCCTCTTTACGGTTATGTAGCCAATGGTTACTGGAAAGATATAGGTAATATAAAGGATTATAAGGGAGTGCATCGGGATATTATCCAGAGGACAGTAGAGGTAGAGATAGAAGGTAAAAGAGTAGAGAAGGGAGAGAGCAGGATCTGGGTGGGCAAAGAGTCCAGCATTAAAAATTTTGAAGATTTAAAAGGGACTATAGTAGTGGGAGACAGGGTAAAAATTGGGGCAAGCAGTAGAATAATTAACTCCTTTATTGGAGATGAGGTAAAAATTGGCGATAAGGTAGAGATTCAAGATAGCATCATCTGGGAGAATAGCTCCCTTGATGATAATGCCAAGATATATGATTCCATCATCGGCCAAAAGGTAAAATTGGGGGCTAATTCCTTTTTAGAAGGAGACAATGTGGTAGCTGATAATTGTGCTATTGGCAAAGGGGTAAAATTAAATCACGGAGTTTATATCTGGCCCAACAAAAAGGTCCAGGACAATGCCATTGTTTCCAGTAGTTTTGTTGGAGGAAAAACCTGGAGAGGAGTTCTTTTTGGTGCCTATGGGATTGTGGGTACCAACAATATTGAGATAACTCCCGAGTTGGTAACCAAGCTGGGTTGTGCTTACGGGACCTATCTAGGTAAAGGTACTAAGGTGTTTACCGGCAGGGATGCCCATGAATCTTCGAGAATGTTTAGGAGGGCCATAATCTCTGGCTTGATGGGGAGCGGGGTAGATGTATTTGACTTAAGGGCTTCTCCTCTACCCTTAGAAAGATTTGCTATAAGATCAATGAGCGGAAACGGAGGGGTTTATATTCGGAGGTCTCCTTATGATCCTTATCTTATTGATATTAAGTTTTTTGATAAAGAGGGATTTGACCTCTCCTCCAGCAGTCAGCAGGGGATAGAAAGGATTTTTTACAGAGAAGAGTTTTACCGGGCTGATATTGAGGAGATAGGGAGGTTAGAGATCCCGCCGAGAGTAGCAGAATCCTATAGAGATTTTTATTTGGAAAACCTTGATCTTCGGGTAATTAAAAATTCTGGTTTAAAATGGGTAATCGACTATTCCTTTGGTCCCTCGGTTTTATTTTTTCCCAGCATAATGGGAGATTTTGGCCTGGAGATTATTTCTCTCAATGCCTATATGGACGGAAAAAGGTCAGTAAGGTCCTATCCGGAGTTTTGCCGGGCTTTACAGAATATCTCGGTAGTGGTGAAATCCCTCGAGGCAGATGGAGGGATACTATTGGATGCCGGTGGAGAAAAGATCTTTGTTATTGATAAAAGTGGAGAGATCTTTTCCAATACCCGATTAGTGGCTATCCTGATAAAACTTCTGAAGTCGGTTACTGAAAATCTTTCTATTACCCTTCCGGTAAATTCTTCTTGTGAACTGGAAGAATTTTTGAAGGAGTCTCAAGTAGAAATAAACTGGTCGGGGACTTTACCGAGTAATTTAATAAGAGAAGGGTTTAAGACAGAATTAACGGTAGATAATTTAGGAGGTTTTGTCTTCCGTTCCTTCCTCCCCTTCTTTGACGGAATGTTTACCGTGGGAAAATTAATTGAGCTTTTATCTAAAGCAGGAGTTAGCCTTATGGAATTAAAAGAAGGGACCCCGGAGAGGGACCCACGGCATATAGAGATACCTTGCCCCTGGGAACTGAAGGGGAAAATCTTAAGGAAACTTTCTAAAACCTTTCCCGAAGAAGAAGGGTTAATTGAAGGGGTAAAATTAAGAGAAGAGGAAGGTTTTGTCTTTGTCCTTCCGGATAGTGATAAACCAGTTTTACATCTTTATGCGAGTTTTAAAGATGAGGCTCAAGAGAAAAGGAGATTAGAGGAAGAAAAAGAGAGGTTAGAGTTATGGATAAGGGGACAACAATGACAGGGGACGGTCCTTTGTCATACTTTGAAATGGGTAGAACGGGGGGCCGTTCTTAGTTGACAACACCCCACCAGTATAAAATATAAAATATAAAATACTGGTGGGGTTTTTTCATCAGGAGCAAAAAAAGAAAAAGGTTAAAAGAATTATTATCTGTTAATTTATTAATCTTTTTGGGGTTAATTGTCTCGGGTATAAATAGAGGAGATTGCTTGGTCAACTATATTGATATATCCTTTTACTTTTGTTATAGTAAAAAAGTTATTAAAATTTATTAATTAAATGGAGAAAGATAAAAATGAGGGAGGAAGCAACTGTGGAAGAAAAGGTAGCCTGGGTGGATTTTGATACCCTGGAAAATTTTATGGTTGATACTTTTCGAGGTGTTGGAGTACCAGAAGAAGAGGCTCAAATATGTGCTGATGTTTTAATTACTGCTGATAAACGCGGCATTGATTCACATGGGATTGGTCGTTTGAAAACTATCTACTATGATCGTTTAAAAAATGGTATTCAATCCCCCGAAACCCAATTTGAGGTTACCAAAGAAGGTCCTACTACTGCCGTAGTAGACGGTCATAATGGAATGGGGATGGTTATAGCCAAAAAAGCAATGCAGATAGCTATTCAAAAAGCGCAGCGATATGGCATGGGAATGGTAGTGGCTAAAAATTCTACCCACTATGGTATTGCTGGCTATTATGTCATAATGGCAGCAGAAGCAGGGATGATTGGTCTTACCGGTACTAATACCAGACCTGCTATTGCCCCGACCTTTGGAGTAGAAAATATGCTGGGCACCAATCCCCTGACCTTTGCTCTGCCTACTGATGAACAATTCCCCTTTTGTCTGGATTGTGCTACTTCCATAGTACAGAGGGGGAAGATTGAGTTATATGAAAGGGCAGAGCAGGAAGTACCGGCAGGATGGGTTATTGGTATTGATGGTAAGACGAAAACTAATCCTCATCAAATACTGGAGGATTTTCAAAAGGGGAGGGCAGCCCTGGTTCCCCTGGGGGGAATAGGGGAAGAAACTGCTGGTTATAAAGGATATGGATATGCCACAGTAGTAGAGATATTATCAGCAGCCTTAACAGGCAGTAAATTTTTAAAGATGCTCTCTGGTCTAGAGAATGGTAGAGAAGTTCCCATTAATTTAGGACATTTTTTTATGGCTATTAATATTTCCTCCTTTATTGATTTAGCCTCATTTAAAAAAACTACTGGCGATATACTAAGGACCCTGCGTGCTTCTAAGAAAGCTCCTGGTGCAGAAAGAATCTATACGGCAGGTGAAAAAGAGTATTTAGCCTGGCTTAAGAGAAAAGATAAAGGTGCACCTATCAATAAAAACTTACAGAAGCAACTATTAACTATTCAGCAGGAACTGGGACTTAAGCAATATCAATTCCCCTTTTCCTGATTTTTTAGAAAATATTATTTTGTCCTATGATCGTTTTTATCTCCATCATTAAGGCTATTTTTAAGGTATCGGAATTTCAATAATTTCGATACCTTAAAATAAGGGATTGATTTGTTATAAAAAATTTAGCATGACAAGATAGGGAAGGGTAATGTACTCTTTTTACTTAGTGAGAATAATAAGATTGAACTGGGAATAAAGGAAATTTCAAGGGGAACGCCCTGTCCCTTCGGGACACCTCTCTTAATAGGGAAATTTCCCCCCTTGAATATCTTGTTGGCAAAACAAGATAGCATTTTCTTGAATTGTATTTTAATTGAGGGGTTTCAGGGGATACCTCCCCTGAATATCTTGGGGCAATCTTAATCTTAAATGGAAATTCACCTTTTCCAGCTCTGAAGAATAAAATTGTCTTTCTTATTTAAGTTGACAGCTTTTAAGATAACTATTATTATGGGAATGATTTTTGGTAAGAGTATTTAATAGTATCGGAATTTCAAAAAAATTCGATACTATTAAATATTATTTCTTAAATAAGTAACTATATATATATATTGACCTACTCATCCTAATTCTCTCCCTTAGAAGGGAGAGGTAAGGTGAGGTTGATAAATAGTTATCAGTTTGCAGTTAACTGTTTTCAGATAAAAGATGCGGGTATAAGTGGATGAGATTGCTTCGTCGCTTTGCTCCTCGCAATGACAATATCGTATACCGTATTACGTATAACGTATATCGTTTAAATACAGTTGCTAGTCGGAAGTTCTTTCAGGGGTTGTCAAGGGGAAGGATTCCCCTTGAATATCTTGTTGTAAAATATTAATAAGAAGGAAGGTTTCCAAAATTGATTTTTCTATTATTAATGTATTTATTTTTAATGCCCATATTCTTCTTTTTTATTATTGCCTTGATTTTTTTACCCTACGGTTTTACTATTTATTCTTTTATTAACCTGATTACGGTCCCTGGCCAAATCTGGAAGATTGCCCGTAGTCAAAATATAAGAAGAAATCATGCCATTGAACATGCTACCATAAATGTATTAGAAGAATGGGCCGGGTCTCATTTAAATATTTCTGGTTTATCCCGGGAAGACGGCTTCTATATTGCTGGAATACAAAATCCGGAATTGATAGAAAGAGCAGCCTTGCAGGGTTTAAACTTATTAAAGCAGGGTAATTGTCACTTAGCAATTCACCGGCGTTGTGGGACCGATATAGCCATTGCCAATTTTGTAACTGCCTTGATATTTTTAATTTTAATGATTGTTACCGGGATAATAAGTATTTTTTATATCTTAATTGCTCTCTTAATTTCCAATCTAATCAGTCCCTATTTAGGTGAATATGTGCAAAAATATTTTACTACTTCCTGTGAAGTAAGAAATACAGAGATTGTTGGTTTAGAATATGAATTAGACCGTAAGGAGGCCGATTTGCTGTTAAGGCATTTTCCGCGGGCCTATTTTATCAGGACTGTACATTATTACTGATTATTAAAGATTGTAGGTAGATATTTTATAGATATTTAGACAGAATGGGGAAAAGATTTTACTAATGATTAATGGTAATATGAAGCCTGATAAACAAATTTTTGTTTCTCATATCAAAAGAATTAGAATATTACAGTTGATCCCTATCATCTTGCTGGTGGAGAAGGGATGCTTGATGCTTAACAAATTAGTAGAACAATAAAGAAAGAAATGAGGAAAGGAAATAGTGTATGAAGCAAATTGGTAAGCTGGATATTACTGATAATAAACGTCTTGTGTTATCAGTGGGAGAGTATAAAGGTGCTTATAGGGTTGATTTGAGAACCTATGTCAAGCTGAAAGATAAAGATGAATATATTCATACCAAAAAAGGGATTAACTTTGATGCTGAGTGGATAGATGATTTTATCAAGATGGTAGAGAAATTAAAGGATGCCCAATTGGAATAATTTTAATAATGGGAAAGGGAGGGAATAATTAAAGTTAGAAGGTATTAGTAAGATAGGCTCTAAGCTATCTCCTATCTTATCTTATCTAATGGTAAAAAGCCAGGACACCTTTCGTTGGAGCCCAGTTTCCACATCTCGAGCAGTAATCTGGGCAATCCAGGTACGCTTCTGGAGCAAGTTGGGAGCCAAGGGGGTAAAAGATATCTTTTGTTGCTCTGGATTGTAGGTATGGTTTAGCAAGCCGGATCCGCTTAATCTAAAATATAAGGAACTTGGTTCTATATTCTGACTATTTAGTATTGCTCCTATGGTAATTCCTTGATTATCAGTAACGGTACCATCGGGAGGGAAAATATTATTAACTGGTAATGTTTTTTCTTGAAGAATAGCCTGGAATTGTTTAAGGGAACAGGTCGCCGATATAACTTGACGATTGAGAGAGTAAGCATCAATGGGCATAGAGTTATTCATATTATTTACATTAAGCAAGGCTTTATATCCAGCCTGTTTTGCTAACATAATAATCTCTTGACTGTAAACACCATAAGGATAAGCGAAGGAATTAACAATACTCCCGGTATTCCTCTCTAAAATTGTCTTAGAGAGAAAGATTTCTTTTTTGATTCTGGTTAAATAATCCAGATAAGATTCATTCTGTTTCATATTAAGCAAGTTACTATGGCTGAGACTATGAGAGCCGATTTCCATCCCCATATCTATCATCTCCCTGATTTCCGACCAGGATAACTGATTGTCCCCATTAGCAATATAATCAGTATATAAAAAAAGAGTGGCGGGAAAGCCATATTCTTTTAATATCGGAAAGGCTAGGGTATAAACAGATTTAAATCCATCATCGATAGTAATTAGCACTGGTTTTTCAGGAAAAAAGTTGTTTTCGATACCTTCCAGAAGCTGAGAGATAGAAATAACCCGATAATCATTATCCTTAAGATAATCCATTTGCTCTCTAAAAAGATCAATGTTAATGGTATAGGCATCCGGACTTTCCCCGCTACAGAATTTATGATAAGTCAGAATAGGAATAGTGAGTTCGTCGCAGGTATATTCGTATTCATAAGCCTTGCTTTGCTGGTAGTTTATCAGAAACAGAAAAATAAGTAAAAATAACCCCGTGATAATCCAGAAAGGCAAAGCAAGTTGATTATTTCTATCAAATTTTTTATTTTCAATTTTCATCATTTCTCAGTTCTCTTTTAAAAATAAAAAATAGAAAAGTTTTACAGAAGTTTATTTAAGATGGGAATAACCTCTTTAAACTGGCTAACCCTGTAATCAGCCTTATCGACAGCCATAGCCATGTTTTTATCCAGATGGTTTTGATAATTGTTAATCCAGATGGTGGTCATTCCCATATTC
>JAGPKD010000034.1 GCA_018054125.1 Candidatus Oleihabitans oleiphilus
GGACTATGGATTCCAAACAGGAAATGGATTTACTACAGGCAGAGGCTGAGGAGATCAAGGCAGAATTAGAAGCGGTTAATAAGAGAATAGCTGAATTAGAAAAAGAGACAAAAGAGTAAATAGAGTAAATCCTATCTCTTTAAAGGTAAACCACCAGAGAGTTTTCATTATCTTTCTGGTGGTTTACACTTTGAAAATTTTTATAAACTTGTCAGAGGGGTTATAATAAAAGAGAGTAAATAATATAAATAATTAAATAATAAAAAATAGGAGAGATTTTTATGAAGATAGCCCTTACTTCATCAGGTCCAGACTTAAAAAGCGATCTTGACCCCAGATTTGGGAGATGTCTCTTTTTTATCATTTATGATACTGAGCATGACCAATTTGAGGTTATAGAAAACAAAAATATCAGTGGTATGGGTGGAGTCGGTATTCAATCTGCTCAGATGATGGTAGATAAAGATGTTCAGGTAATAATTACTGGTAATTGTGGACCCAATGCTTTTCGCACCCTCCATGCTGCTGGAATCCAGCTGATTACTGGAACAAAAGGAACCGTGGAAGAAGCAATACTGGAATATAAAAAAGGAAATTTAAAACCAGCTGACCAATCTAATGTAGAGCCACATTCCGGGTTAAATTAGAGATAAATAAGGAGGTTTATCATGGAGAAAATTGCTATTGCTATAGACGGAAATTTTGTATCAGAACACTTTGGAAGATGTCCTTCTTTGGAAATAGTTGAGCTGGAAAATAAAAAGATAATAAATCAGGAAACAATTTCCAATCCTGGTCATCGTACTGGGTTTTTGCCGGAATATCTTTCTCAGAAGGGTATTCAAGTTGTTATTTGTGGGGGAATGGGAAGAAGAGCAATGGATCTTTTTTTAGCGAAAGACATCAAGCCTATAGTTGGCATTTCAGGTGAGGTAAACGAAATTATTGAAAAATATAGAGAAGGAAAATTAAAGGAAGGTAATTCTCTCTGTCAGCCTGGTAGGGGTAAAGGATACGGTATAGAAAAAGAGGATCACCATAACCAATCACATTTTGATAGAGAAATGAGTTAAAGGTCTGGAGGTCACTCTTCCCATCATTTTCAGAAAGTTTTATATGATAAAGATTGAAAAAAAGGAGAAGATAAGTAGTGGATAAAGTAGATACTGAAAACACAGCAGAACAAATTCAAGAAGAGATGAGAAAGAAAAGAGAACAAGCTGATAGAGAGATGATTGAGAAATTAAAGCATAATATGGGCGATATTAAACATAAAATATTAGTTTTGTCTAATAAAGGAGGAGTTGGGAAAAGTTCTGTAGCGGTAAATTTATCTTGTGCCTTAGCTGAAAAAGGATACCAAGTTGGTTTGCTCGATGCTGATTTGCATGGACCTTCTGTTGCCAAAATGTTGGGATTTGAAGGGGAAAAATTAACTGGAAAAAATGGTCAAATTCAACCGATACAGGTTAGAGAAAATCTTATTGCTATATCAATGGCTTCACTCATAGAATCACCCGATACTCCCCTGATATGGAGAGGACCTTTGAAGGGAGTGGCAATCAAGCAGTTTTTAGCTGAGGTAAATTGGGGGAAGCTTGATTTTTTGATAATTGATTCTCCTCCTGGTACTGGAGATGAACCACTTTCTGTCTGTCAGCTCATCCCTGAGTTAGATGGGGGTATTATCGTAACTACTCCCCAGGAAATTGCCCTATCAGATTCAAGAAAATGTGTTCAATTTTTAAGAAATATCCATATCCCCATTATTGGGATTGTGGAAAACATGAGTGGTTTCCGCTGTCCCCATTGTGGGGCAAAAATTGATTTATTTTTGACTGGAGGAGGAGAGAAGGCCGCCAGAGATTTTCAAGTACCATTTTTAGGGGCAATACCTATCGATTTACAAATGGTTATCTCAGCCGATAAAGGGGAACCATTTATTGGCAATAATAATGAAAGTGAAACAATAAAGGCTTTTGAGAAAATAGTACAATCTATTATTGCTCAGATTAGCTAATGATTATATAAATAATCAATTATTATTATCCATTTAGGAGTGAAGAGTAAAACAATGCGAACTTATTTAGATTGCATTCCCTGTTCTTATGATCAGGCATTGAAAGCAGCAAGATTAACTGGTGCTGGTGAGGAGATACAAAGAGAAGTCTTAAATCGACTATCTGAATTAGTACCTCATTTCTCTTTAAATACCACACCAGCAGAAATGGGAAGAGTAATCTATAGCATGGTCAGTAAGGTTACTGGTAAAAAGGATCCTTATAAAGAAATAAAAGAAGAGAGTAATAAGATAGCACTTAGAATGTACCCCCAGCTGAAGCTAAAAGTAAAAGAAGCCCAGGATCAGCTTTTAGCAGCAGTACAGTTAGCTATTACGGGAAATTTAATTGATTTTGGGAGAAAAGATTCTGATAAGATTTACACCGAAATTGATAAATTGTTGGATAGCGACCTTATTTCATATAAAACTGCTGATGAAGAGTATTTTGATTATCAGTCTTTTTATCAGCGTTTATTAGAGGTGCACTCTGTTCTTTACCTTGCCGATAATGCTGGAGAGGTGGTATTTGATCGCATTTTGATAGAACTTCTGGTTAATGATTATCATAAAACTGTTATATATGTGGTAAAGGGAAAACCGGCACTGAATGATGCCTTAGTTGATGATGCTATTTTTTGTGGAATTAACAATTTTGCTAATATTATTTCCTGTGGTACTGATTGTCCTGGTGTGGTTTTAAAATATTGTTCTCCTGAATTTACACGTCTTTTTATTGAGGCTGAAATGATTATCAGTAAGGGACAGGGTAATTATGAGGCACTTTCCGGTGAAAATAATCCTTTATTTTTTTTATTGATTGCTAAATGTCCCCTTATTGCCAGGCATATAGGGTGTAATATAGGTGATTTTGTTTTAACCAATGGCTTAAAGGATAAAAAAATGTCTTTCTAGATACTATTTTATTAATGAAAATCATTATCAATAAGGAATGGTGAGTATGCCTAGAAGAAGGTGTAGATGGAGATCTGAAAAATGGTGGCAGGGAGAATTTAGAGGCTATGGATATAGATTTACTATTCCCCGCCAAATTATTTTACAGGTTTTAGATGAATCTAAAGAACATTTAAGTGCCGAGGATATCTATCTAAAGGTACATCAACTTTATCCAGCTATCGGTCTTACCACCGTTTACCGAACATTAGAGTTATTAGTAAATATGGGATTAGTTTCTAAATTTGATTTTGGAGACGGACGTGCCAGATTTGAGTTATCCCCAAAAACTGACCAAGTATCCCATCACCATCATCTAATATGTACCAATTGTGGCCGAATAATAGACTATAACGAATTTGCAAAGGAAGAACTGGAGCTAATTAAAAAAATAGAAAAGGAACTAGCACGGAAATATAGCTTTGAAATTAAAAATCATAATATTCAATTTTATGGATTATGTGATAAATGTAGTACTTTAAAAAAATGAGATAAATTTTTTTATCGAATGCTATTGAGAATGATTACCATTACATATATTTACTTTAGGGAAATAAAATAGAAAGGAGAAGAAAAAGATGCCCAGAGGAGATGGTAGCGGACCGAGAGGAATGGGACCGGGAACTGGCCGGGAAAGAGGTGTTGGCCAGGGACGCGGAGCTGGCCGGGGAATGGGAGTGGGGGGAAATTGTATTTGCCCCTCTTGTGGTCATTTAGTCACTCATCAGGTAGGAATTCCCTGCAGCAGTATTAAATGTCCTAAATGTGGCACAATTATGGTGAGACAGTAGAAATACAGGAAAGGAATAAATTACATGATTATTTCGGTAGCGAGTGGCAAGGGTGGGACTGGTAAAACAACCATTGCCGTTAATCTGGCCATTGCTTTAGCTAAAGATAGAGAAAAAAAGGTGCAATTTTTAGATTGTGATGTAGAAGAGCCCAATGCCCATCTTTTTTTAAAACCGGTTATAGCCAGTCAGGAATTCGTGAAGATTCCTATTCCTGATATTGATGAACAAAAATGCAATTATTGCGGTAAATGTGCCAAAGTCTGTGTTTTTAATGCCATAGCAGTTACCAAGAATAAAGTTTTGGTTTTTCCCGAACTTTGCCATGGTTGTGGAGCCTGTTCTTTGTTTTGTCCCGAAAAGGCAATTACGGAAGTAGATAGAGAAATAGGATCGTTAGAAGAAGGAGAAGCAGAATCTTTAAGTTTTACGGGAGGGCGTTTAAATATTGGAGAGTCGATGGCTCCTCCTATCATCAAAAAAATTAAAAAGAAAAGTATTGGAAAATACCGGTCCAATCAAAGTAGTACTATTAGGGAGCAATACATTATCTTGATTGACTCTCCACCAGGGACTTCTTGTCCAGTTATAGAATCCATCAAAGGCAGCGACTATACCATATTAGTTACTGAACCGACTCCTTTTGGCTTACATGATCTTATGTTGGCAGTAGAGGTACTTCGCAAATTAGCAATTCCTCATGGGGTAGTATTAAATAAGTGTGATATTGGGGATAATAAAGTACCGGAATATTGTCAGGGGAATAATATCCCTATTTTACTTTTCATTCCTTTTGATAGAGAAATTACCGTAGCTTATTCTAAAGGTATTCCTCTAGTGAACATAAGTCCTTACTATGAGCAGAAGTTTATTAAACTTTTTCAAAATATTAGGCAAACAAGTTAATATTTATGGCATTTATCAGGATGAGAATTGAGGTTTTGTAAATGAAGGAGATTGTTATCATAAGTGGAAAGGGTGGAACCGGGAAAACAGTGATGGCAGCAAGCTTTACTGCTTTAGCCAAAAAGGTGGTTATAGGAGATTGTGATGTAGATGCCTCCAATCTTTATCTTTTGCTTCATCCTGAAATAAAAGAAAAACATGACTTTTATGCCGGCTTAATCCCTTATCTAAGTTTAGAAAAATGTAGCAATTGTGGGCGATGCCAGGAAGTTTGTCGTTTTGAGGCCATCAACACTATCAATGGACAGACGGTAATTGACCTTATTTCCTGCGAAGGATGCAGTGTATGTGCACTGGTTTGCCCAGTAGAGGCTATTCAAATGAAGGAAAACCATTGCGGGGAATGGTATATTTCTGAAACTAAATATGGTCCTTTAGTATATGCTCGATTGGGTATTGCCGAAGAAAATTCAGGGAAATTAGTTACTTTAGTTCGGCAGAACGCTCAAGAAATTGCTAAGAAAAATGGTTCAGATTTAATCATTATTGATGGGCCCCCGGGGATTGGTTGTCCCCTTATAGCAACCCTTACTGGAGCAAATTTAGCTGTTGTGGTAACCGAACCAACTCTTTCTGGAATGCATGATCTGGAGAGAGTAGTCAAAGTAGCCCAACATTTTGGGGTGCAAACTGTAGTCATCATTAATAAGTTTGATATTAATTTAGAAAATTCAACCAGGATTAAAGAGTGGTGTCAAGATAACAATCTAAAGCTGATTGGGAAAATACATTTTGATAACATAATCACCGAAGCCTTAGTAAGAGGATTACCAGTAGTGGAATATAGCAATAATAAAGCTGCCAACGAAATAAAGAATATATGGAAAAAAATAGAAGAGATGATTAATAAATAGAAAGGAAAGAATATGCTTACCTTTGGACCGGTGCCTTCCCGACGTTTAGGCCATAGTTTGGGAATTAATAATATTCCTCCCAAAGTATGTACCTATTCCTGTATCTACTGTCAGTTAGGAGATACTTATAATATGATGACTCAACTGCAAAAATTTTACCCCCCTGCCCAGATTTTTAAAGAAATTCAGGAAAAAGTTAAGAAAAGCAAAGAGAAAGAAGAGCCGATTGATTATTTAACTTTTGTGCCAGATGGAGAGCCTACTTTGGATATTAACTTGGGTCAGGAGATTCAATTATTAAGGTCTTTGGGTATCAAGATAGCAGTAATTAGTAATGCTTCTCTCCTAGACCAAGAGCTGGTTAGAGAAAATTTAAAAGAGGCTGATTTAGTTTCTTTAAAGGTAGATTCTACTGAAGAAGAGATATGGCGAAGAGTAAATCGTCCTCATCGAAATTTGCACTTAGGTTCTTTATTAGAGGGTATGTTGGAATTTGCCAGGACTTTCAGAGGGGGAATTATTACTGAAACCATGTTAGTCAAGGATATTAACGATTCTATTTATCATATTGAGAAAATAGCTGATTTTTTAGGCCAACTTAAGCCTAACAAGGCTTATCTTTCTATACCCATTCGACCGCCAGCAGAAAAATGGGTTCAACCTCCCTCTGAAGAAGTGCTGAGTCGTAGTTATAATCTCTTTAAGGAAAAGGTGGATCAGGTAGAATGTCTTATCGGTTATGAAGGAAATGCTTTTGCTTTTATCGGTAATGTGGAAGAGGATCTTTTAAGTATTACTTCGGTCCATCCTATGAGAGAAGAGGCGTTGAGAGATTTTTTAAAAAGAGCCCATTCTGATTGGTCAGTAATAGAACAATTAATAGAGCAAGGTAAGTTAGTGGAATCAAGATACCAAGGACATAAATTCTATATAAGAAAAATTAGTATACAAAAATAATCATTTTTTATAATCTAATGGAAAAATTAAATAAATTTGTTCTTTATATTTCCTATAAATAAAGAAATAAATAAAGAAACCCAAGATTACCTTTAATGAGAAAAGAAAATTTTAATTTTGTAACCTTCTTTTTTATTCTACGTATTTTTAATTGGTCTTTCTAAAGTTGTGGGTTATACGGTTCCCTGGCTTATGCTAATTTATCCTACTTTAGTTGTAATATTAATTATGAGTTTATTCCCCAAGTTCGAAAGAGTAAAATTCGCTACACAAGTTGGGATTATTGTAGCAATTATCTTTAGTATCGGGGATTTTCTGCTAGGACTAGGTTTGGGAAATAATTTCTTTACCAGAATGAATTTACTCTTGCCGCTTGGTAAGCAGGGATTGGCCTGGTTATTACCTACTATCGTTGCAATTTTCATATGTCTGGTAATTTCTACATTTATAAAACCTAATGTGTTAATAGAAAAAAACTAGGAGGAAAGGGCATTTAATGAATAAATTAGAGTATTTAGATAAACTGACTCTAACTGTTGTAGCAGAAGATTCTGTTTTATATGAAAGTCCTTACTGGGGACAGCATGGCGTTTCTTTTTTCCTTGAGTCTTCTAAAAACAATGTTAAAAAAAATATATTAGTTGATGTTGGTCAGAATCATGAAGCATTAATGCACAATATGAAGTTATTGAATATAAATCCAGAAATAATCGATTTAATTGTCTTAACTCATTGTCATTATGACCATACTCAGGGAATAGTTGAACTGTTAAGGGTTATTGGGAAAAGGAATTTGCCGGTCATTGCTCATTCGAGTATTTTTAGATTAAATTTTATAGATAATCCTTATTTGAGGCATGTAGGAGTAATGCAAGCTGACTCCAGAGAAAAAATTGAAGAAAATGGGGGTACAGTTTATTTAACCAGTGATCCTCTTCAGATTATGCCCGGGCTGATGACGATCGGTGAGGTAAGGAGGCAGACTAATTTTGAAGAGGTAGGGATATCTCTTAAAACAATCACTGAGGATTATAAAATTAAGGAAGATACCATGAAAGATGATATTTCTTTAATTGCCAATCTCAAAGACAAAGGGATGGTTATAATTTCTGGATGTAGTCATGCAGGTATTGTAAACATTGTAAAACAATCCATTGAGATAATGGGATTAAAGAGAATTAAAGCTATTATTGGCGGATTACATCTTGTAGAGGCACCAATGGAAAGAATTGAGAAAACTGCAGAGGCTTTATCCAAATTTGATATTAGTCTCATTTCAGCAGGGCATTGCACAGGTTTTAAAGCACAAGTAGCACTTTACAATATTTTTAAGGAAAAATTCTTACCCCTTCATACTGGTATGAAATTTGAATTTTAAATAAGCAATTTCAATATTTTTAAATATACCCAGAAGATAAAATGAGGAAATACCAAAAATATGTTTGAGTTTAGCACCTTTACCTGGATAATTCTTTTTGCCCTGTTTGCGGTCCTAGTTAATGGCTTGGGAATAATAACCATTTATAAGAATAGGAAATGGGCGGAAAGAGTAAATGCTTATTTTATGTGTTTTGCGGCGGGAGTCTTAATTTCGGTCCCTTTAGTGCTGGTTTTCCCAGAAGCGGTGGAGAAAAATTTATATGCTGGTTTTGCTGCCCTGCTTGGTTTCCTATTCATGTTTTTCAGTAATAAAATTATTCAACAGCGAACTAAGCAAAAAGCATTGGCCTTTGGTATCACAGCAGTGGAAGGTATAGCCATCCATTCTTTTGTTGATGGGATAATATATACAGTAACATTTAGTTCTAGTATCCTTACTGGTTTTTTAGCCGGAATAGGTCTGATAGTCCATGAATTTGCCGAAGGTGTTATTACCTTTTCTGTGTTAATAGAAGGTAGATTTAATGCCAAAAGAGCAGTTCTACTGGCCTTTCTAATGTCAGCCTTAACTACCCCGTTAGGAGCATTGCTGGCCTATCCTTTTGTTTCTAAATTAAGTCCTTCCCTTTTAGGTTTAACACTGGGTTTTGTGGTAGGTGTTTTAATCTACTTATCTGCTTCTCATCTATTACCAGAGGCAAGAGGATATGAAAAAAAACATTCTACCCTTGCCTTTCTGCTGGGAATTGCTCTGGCTTTATTTATCGTAATGACTGAGCTAGTTTAAAAATTAACTGAAAAAAGCAAAAAACTTTCATCAGTTTGGTAACCATTAGTTTCCTATTATTTTCAGTTGTAATTGTCTGGCAGCAATCAGTGTGCCGAAAATCATTAACAATATGCAGAAGGCCTATGAGAAACAGATGGCAGGCATGGGTTCTTTCACCATATATCCCAAATATTTAACATCCTCACCCTAACTGTTTCCCTTCAAGGAAGAGGGGAAGGATTCCTCTCGAATATCGTAATTGCAAAGCAATTTTGATATTATAAGACAAACTTAGCAAAAGAATGTCATTGCGAACCTGCCTCTTGCCTCTTAACACCAGTTAAGGGGCAAGGGGCAGGCGTGGCAATCTCATTCCCTTATGCTTGCATCTTTTATCTGAAAACTGAGACCTAATGACTGACAACCATTTTGATATAGGGGGATTTCAGGAGGGCGAAGTCCTCTGAATATCTTGTTTTTCAAACAAGATAGCATTTCTTTAAAAAGTATTTTTATTTCAGGGGCTCTCAAGGGGAAGAATTCCCCTTGAATATCTTGTAGTATCGGAATTTCAAAAAATTTCGATACTACAAGATAATATAAATATTATTACTAAATAATTAACAATATATTTTGCTTTTAATCCAGGGGATCTCAAGGGGAAAGATTCCCCTCGAATATCTTGACAAAAGGTAATAATAAAGTAAAATATAATTGAGAATGATAATCAATTACATTAGGAGTAAGTAGTTGGCTATCTATGAAGAACAATTTAAATATTTTTTAAAAGAGAAAAGACTAAAGTACACCAAGGAAAGAAAAAAAATAATTAAGGCAATTACTGTCATTCAGAAGCATTTTGCTGCAGAAGATATTCATCAACAAGTTAAAAAACAAAAATCCAGAGTTTCCCTGGCTACGGTCTATCGAACTATTCCTTTATTAATAGAAAGTGGTTTGATTACCGAAACTCTGTATCGGGGAGAAAAGGTAGTCTATGAGAAAATCTATAATAAACCACATCATGATCATATGGTCTGTCTTAGCTGTGGAAAGATTATTGAGTTTTCAAATGAAAAAGTGGAAAAACTTCAGGAGGATATCTGTCAGCAGAATTGTTTTATACCAATTGAACATTACTTAGAAATTAAAGGTTACTGCCAGGAATGTCAGGATAAATTAAAGAGCAAGACAAAAAATAAGTTAAATAGTTAGAGGTTCTATTAATTATGATAGTAAATTTAGCCGATGTTAAACCAGGTAACAAAGTTAGAGTAGTAGAAATAAAAGGTGGATTAGGCATCAGACAAAGATTAAGTTGCTTAGGTATCCATCCCGGTGATTTGATGATAGTACAAGCCAGCGGTATTATGCGCGGGCCGGTCTTGGTAAGTATCCACGATAATAAGGTAGCACTGGGTAGAGGAGTTGCCTCCAAAATACTGGTGGAGGTAATTAATTCATGAGAATTGCCTTAGTGGGACAACCTAACTGTGGAAAAAGTACCATCTTTAATCATGTTGCCGGTTATAAAGCAATTACCTCTAACTTTCCAGGGAAAACAGTTACCTATAGTCTTAGTAAAGTGAACTTTCAAGGTATAACCAGTGAAATAGTTGACTTACCAGGCACTTATTCTCTGACCTCTTTCGATTTAGCCGAATTAGAAACTCGAAAATATTTACTTAAAGAAAAAATAGATGTGGTTATTAATGTAATTGATGCCTCTTTATTGGGTAGAGGACTGGAATTAACTTTACAGATATTAGAGTTAAATTTACCCACCGTAATTTGTCTTAACATGATTGATGAAGCCGAAGCCAAGGGTATTATTATTAATGTAGATAAATTATCACAACTGCTAAAGGTACCGGTAGTTACTGCTATAGCTCACAAAGGAAGAGGTATTAATCAATTATTTGAAACTGCTTTTCAGGTGGGTCAAAATCCAATCAGAGGCAAAATATTCACTTTTAGTAAAGATGTAGAACTGGTTATTCAGGAGTTAATGAAACATCTGGAGGAAAAAAAATATGCTCAAAAATTTCAGGTAACCGAACGCTTTTTAGCCACCAAACTATTAGAAAATGATCAATATTTTATTGACGAAATAAAAAAGATTGATACCAGGTTTATTAAAACAGTAAAAGATTATCAACAGCAATTAGAAGAATGCAGAGCTCGAACTTCTGATGTAGTTATTTCCTCCGAACGCCATCATTTAGCTATGGATATTTATGAATCAGTAGTTACTCTTACTAAGCCCCGGGTAGAAATACGCAATTATCTGGATAATATTTTCATGCACCCTGTTTTGGGATACATTTCTTTAGTTATTGTACTATATCTCTTCTTTCATTTTGTTTTCTATATAGGGGCATTAGTCGAAGAGCCTTTATTAGCTTTCTTTTACCAATTTCTTCCTTATCTTGAAGAGAGATTAAGCGACGACTCCTTAATATTTTATATAGCCAGTGGAATGGTACAAGGTCTTGCTGGAGGTATTGCTATTGTTCTACCTTATTTGATACCGTTTTTGGTGGGTCTGGCTTTTCTGGAAGATACTGGCTATTTACCTCGTATTGCCTTTTTAATGGATACCTTTTTGCATCGCATTGGACTTCACGGAAAGGCAATTATTCCACTTATTCTGGGTTATGGTTGTTCGGTCCCGGCAGTTATGGCTACCCGCATTTTAGAATCAGAACGAGACCGTTTTATTTCAGCGGTATTGACTACTATGATTCCCTGTGCTGCTAGAATTACCATTATCTTTGGCTTAGTGGCTTTTTATCTTGGTCCCAAAGCAGCGTTGTTAGTCTATGTTTTAAATATTGTGGTGGTTGCTATTTCTGGTAAGATTCTTTCCTGTTTGTTGCCAGAGGTCACCCCGGGAATGATTATGGAAATACCAGCTTATCATATCCCTTCTTTAAGAGTATTATTAGCTAAAGTTTGGTTAAGGATGAAAGAATTTATTATTATTGCCTGGCCTCTCTTAATTGCGGGTAGCATATTTTTGAGCTTATTAAAGTACTGGCATTTAGAAACTTTTATCAATAAACTAATATCTCCCATTACTCTTTTGTTGGGATTACCAATAGCAGTAGGAGTTACCCTCATTTTTGGCATTCTTAGAAAAGAATTATCGATGATTATGCTGGTTCAGGCACTGGAAGTAACTGATATCAGTACCGTAATGAGTGCTACTCAAATAATGACTTTTACTATTTTTGTCCTTTTCTATGTACCTTGTGTAGCAACTATTGCGGTATTAATAAAAGAAATTGGTGCTAAAAAAACATTATTTACCATATTATTTACTTTCATTATTGCCCTTCTTTTGGCTACTGTAACACGTCTGGTTTATTAAGTTTAAAATTAAACAATTTTATAGCCACTTTTTCTTCTTGAAGAAGAAATACATGCCCAGTCCAATAAGAAACATAGCCAGCAGGGTAATAGGATATCCCCACTTCCAGGACAATTCAGGCATATAATGAAAATTCATTCCATAAATACCAGCCAGGAAAGTTAGGGGAATAAATATAGTGGCGATAATAGTGAGAACTTTCATAACTTCATTCATCTTATTGCTTACACTGGATAAATAGATATCTAATAGACCAGAAACCATATCTCGCAAAGCCTCTATAGTCTCGATTACCTGGATGGTATG
>JAGPKD010000035.1 GCA_018054125.1 Candidatus Oleihabitans oleiphilus
ACCTATGATCTACTGAAACTGAATACAGTAATACTCATCATCATAATCCTCTCCCTTCTCAGGGCGAGGAAAGAATGCTTATGGACTCGACGATAATTTCTAATGCTTCCTGGCACCTGAATCCTATACTTTCTAAGGGAGAGGGGAGGGAGAGGGTGATAAGTATTACATTAAAGGTTATTTCAGGAGTTCTTAAGGGGAGCATCCCGTCCCTTCGGGACATCCCTCTCAAGAGGGGAATTATTTCCCTTGATTATCGTAATTGCCCAGTAATTTAGATACTATAAGATAAACTACCAAAAAGGTCATTGCGAGCCTGCCTCTTGCCTCTTAACACCAGTTAAGGGGCAAGGGGCAGGCGTGGCAATCACATCCACTTATGCCCACATCTTTTTTCTGTAAATTAAAAACCATCATATAATTACCATAGAGTAATAGAGTTATGCTCATTATCTTTAACTGGAATCAGAAACTATATAAAATTAATTTTAATAAGCCAATATTTAGTAAAAAGTTCAAGGAAATATGTTAAAATAATATAAGTACAAAAAATATTTTGTTTTTTAAAAAATTAATTGAGGATTTGTAGATGAAAATAATTATTCTGGCTGGTGGGATAGGGACAAGGCTTTGGCCTTTAAGCAGAGACCGCTATCCTAAACAGTTTATCAAGTTTCAGGATAGAAAATATTCTTTATTTCAGGATACCTTTAAGCGAGGTTTATGGTTGGCTGATTTAGAGGATATCTATGTGGTTACCAATAAGAATTATAAATTTTTGGTGATGGGGGAGGTAGAAGAGCTGGGATATGCTTATCAGGAAGAAAATATACTGGTAGAACCAGAAGCCAAGAATACCCTACCAGCCATTTATGCTGGAGTGGATGAGATTATAAAAAGGGGAAAGAATAATTATGATAATTATGATAATCATGATAATTATGATAATCCTGATACTGTGGTGGTATTCCCCTCGGATCATTTGATTGAAAAGAGTGAAAAATTTGCGGAATTAATTAAGTCTGCAGAATATTTGACTGCAGATTCATTGGTTACCTTTGGTATCAAACCAGCTTATCCCCATACTGGCTATGGTTATATTTCACCTGGGGAGAGAAAGAGTGATTGTGGCTATCTGGTTAAAGAATTCAAAGAAAAGCCTGATTATCATAAAGCGGTGGACTATATCAAAAAAGGATATTACTGGAACAGTGGAATTTTTATGTTTAATACCAGTATATTTAGGGAAGAGGTAGCAAGCTTTACCCCTGAAATTGCCCAGGCCTTTCAGGATAGTAAAAATTTAGAGGAAGCTTTTAGTAAGATTGAGAGGAAAATTTCTATAGATTATGGAATTATGGAAAAGAGTAAGAGGGTAGTGGTAGTGCCGACTGATATTGGCTGGAATGACCTGGGTAGTTTTGATACCTTCTATGAAGTTTTTAACAAGAACAGCAATGGTAATATCGCCAGTGATGTTCATCTCTTACTCGACTCCAGAGATAATATTGTGCATTCTGAAGATGGAAAATTGGTAGTAACAATTGGTATTGATGATTTAATTATTATTGAGGTCAGAGATGCGCTTTTGATTTGTAAAAAAGGCCAATCTCAGAAAGTAAAAGAGATTGTAGACCAGTTAAAGGAGAAGAAAGATAGTCGCACTGAATATCATATTCAAGATTATCGACCCTGGGGAAATTATAAGATACTGGAAGAAGAAAAGAAGGCCTTTAAAATAAAAAGGATTAAGGTTAATCCCGGTAAAAAATTGAGCTATCAGCTGCATCATCATAGAAGTGAACACTGGGTGGTAGTAAAGGGTAGTGCTAAGGTAACAATAGATGATAAGGAAATGATTATCAATGCAGGTGAGAGTATAGATATAAAAGTAGGGCAAAAGCATCGGCTGGAAAATATTGGAGACTCAGTTTTAGAAATCATCGAAGTGCAGATGGGGGAATATCTGGAAGAGGATGATATTGTGCGATTTGAGGATGAGTACGGAAGACAGTAAGTTTGTATATGACATACTGACATACAATAGGATATGGGTTAGTCTATTATGAAGTCTATTATGAAGATAATAATTGTAGGTGCTGGACCAGTAGGTTGTTATACTGCTCAATTATTAAAAAAGATGGGTTATCAGCCGATAGTATTAGAAGAACACCTCACTCTGGGGAAGCCAGTAGAATGTGCTGGTATTATCTCCTCCAAGCTTTTTGACCTGATGCGACCATTTGTTTCAGAGGAAGCAGTTATCAATAAAATTAATGGATTTAACATTAATTCTGCCTGGGTGGAAAGCTTTGCTATCAACATTCCTGGTATTGCCGTAATGATTAATAGGGAAAAATTTGATGCTAATTTGGGAGCAGGGCTGGAGATTTATTTAGGACAGCGAGTCTCTTTTATCAAGAGAGAGAATGACTTTTACTTACTGGAAACAGTAAAGGGAAGGAAATTTGAAGCAGATATTTTGATTGGGGCAGATGGAGTGAACTCCATGGTGCGAAAATATCTGCTGGAAAAATATGCGCAACAAAAAGACCATAAAAATCAAAATATTAAATTAGACTATTATTTTGGTCTACAATATCAAATTCGCCTTACTAATTCTGAGCAAGCTATGATTAATAATACTAATACTATGACTAATATTAGTGCTATGGCTAATACTAATACTAATGCTAATACTAATACTAATATTAATATTAATACTAATGCTAATGATATAATTCAGGTTTACTTTAATGGTACTATTCCCTTTTTTATCTGGATTGCCCCGGAAAACCATCAAAAGTTACGGGTTGGGGTTATAGCTGAGGAAGGGAAAAAGGTATTAACTGATTTTCTCAAGGAGAAAGGGATTGAAGGTAAAATTGAAGAGGTAGTTACTGGCAAGATTCCGGTAGGATTTATTCCTACTTATGGGAATCAAATTGCCCTGGTTGGTGATGCAGCCTGCCAGACAAAGCCCTTGACGGGTGGTGGTCTTTTTTACGGTTTACAATCTGCCCGCCTACTTGCTGATTGTATTGCCGAAGGACATTTGGAACAGTACGATAATAACTGGAAAAAAATGTTTGGTCAGGAAATAAAGTTTGGCATAAAAGCAAGAAAGATTTATGAAAGTTTAGATGAGCAGAAAAGAGGAGAACTATTTCAGCTGTTTAAAAAGAATGCTCATTTTATTGAACAAATGGTTGATTATGACCATCATTCTCTCTTGTTTCGAGAGGCCTTCCGCAGTCCACAACTGCTAATGGATGCTAGCAAATTGTTTAGATTTTATCTGGAAGATTTAGTAAAAGAATTTTTTGCTTAGCTATAATATTTATAGTATCGGAATTTCAAAAAATTCGATACTATAAATATTATTTCTTAAGTAAGTAACGATATATACTAATCTACTCATCCTAATCCTCTCCCTTAGAGGGGAGAGGGTAGGGTGAGGGTGATAAATAGTTATCAGTTTACAGTTAACTGTTTTCAGATAAAAGATGCGGGTATAAGTGGATGAGATTGCTTCGTCGCTTTGCTCCTCGCAATGACAAAATGGTATACCGTATTACGTATAACGTATATTGTTTAAATACAGTTGCTAGTCGGAAGTTCTTTCAGGGGTTGTCAAGGGGAAGAATTCCCCTTGAATATCTTGTTTGATAAAACGAGATAGCATTTTATTGAATTGTATTTTTCTTTCAGGGGTTGTCAAGGGGAAGAATTCCCCTTGAATATCTTGTTTGATAAAACGAGATAGCATTTTATTGAATTGTATTTTTCTTTCAGGGGTTGTCAAGGGGAAGAATTCCCCTTGAATATCTTGATTATAATAAATAATAGGGAGGTATTATTTGAACTATCTGGAAAAATATTATCAATGGCTGCATAGCTCTTATCTTAGTGCCGAAGATAAAGAGGAATTATGCTCTATTGCCGAAGATAGAGAAGAGATTATAGACCGTTTTTACAAGGATTTAGAATTTGGTACCGGGGGAATGCGAGGGAAAATTGCTATCGGTAGCAATCGTATGAATATCTACACTGTGGGACAATCAACCCAGGGGCTGGCCAATTACCTGCTGGCCAGGGTAAAAAAGGCCACCGAGAGGGGAGTAGTGATTGCCTATGATCCCAGATACAAGTCTCGAGAATTTGCTGAACGGTCAGCTCAGGTTTTGACTGCTAATGGTATCAAAACATATCTTTTTGATGATATTAGACCAACTCCAGAGCTTTCCTTTGCGGTAAGAATAATTGGTGCTGCGGCTGGTATTGTAATTACGGCCAGCCATAATCCGCCCGATTATAATGGTTACAAAGTATATGGTGAAAATGGAGCCCAGATACTGCCAGAAGTAGCAAATCAGATTATAGCAGAGATTGCTAAAATTAAGGATTTTTCGGAAGTTAAGCTGATTTCTCTGAAAGAGGCAAAAGAAAGGGGATTATTGCAACTGATTGGGGGAGCTTTGGACCGGGTCTATTATGAGAAAGTAAAAAATTTATCACTGAGTAATGATGTTGATAAAGAGCTGAACATAGTTTATACCCCTTTACACGGGACTGGAAATATTCCTATAAGGACTATCCTGACTGATATGGGTTTTAAAAATATTTTTGTTGTGGAAGAACAATCCCGACCAGATCCTGAGTTTTCTACGGTAACCTCACCCAATCCAGAAAATCCTGAGGCCTTTAAGCTGGCGAGGCAATTGGGGGAAAGAGTAAAGGCCGATATCCTTGTTGCTACTGACCCGGATGCTGACCGTCTGGCTGTTTGTGTCTTAGCTAATGATCAATATATCTTTCTAAATGGCAATCAGACTGGTGCTCTACTTTTAGATTATATTTTGGCCAGACGGAAGGAAAGGGGGAAATTACCTCAAAATGGATTTGTTATCAAGACCATTGTGACCTCAGAAATGGGTAGGGTTATCTCTAATAGTTATTCGATTCCCACCTATGACACCTTGACTGGTTTTAAGTATATTTGTAATAAAGCAGAAGAGCTGGAGAAGGAGGGCGGTATATTTTTATTTGGTTATGAAGAAAGCATTGGTTATCTTACCGGTAATTTTGTGCGGGACAAGGATGCGGTGATAAGTGCCCTGTTGGTTTCGGAGATGGCTGCTTATTATAAGAAGAGAGGATTAACTCTGCTGGCTGTTTTAGAAGAGCTATATGAGAGATATGGATATTTTCTGGAACATTTGGAATCAATATATTTAGAAGGTTTAGAAGGGGAAGAGCAGATGCAAAAAATTATGTCTACTTTTCGAGAAGAATTTCCAGAGATAGCAGGAATGCCTATCTCCCGTAAAATTGATTATCAAACTTCCTTTCAGTATGATTATGAACATCATAAGAAGGAGAGTATTGATATTCCTCAGTCTGATGTTTTAAAATGTATCTTTACTGATGGTTCCTGGTATGCTATTCGGCCTTCTGGCACCGAGCCAAAAATAAAAATATATTTTTCTATGGTGGGGAAGGATAGGAGAGAGACTGAGGCAAAGTTAGAAAAGGTTAAGTCCGCCGTTTTAAGAAAGGTTAATGTTAATGGGGTCAATTCTTGAAATATCAGTATATTAATTAAATTATTTCCAGCACCTCTAATTCATTCTCTTCCAGATTAATGAAAAGTAATTTATTTCTGAAAGGGTTTCCTTTGTTGAGTAAAATTTTTAGGGCCTCTGTTACCTGAAAGGAGGCTACCAGAGCAGGGGTAACGGAAATTACACTAAGCGGGGCTTCCTGTTGGTAATTTTGGTATCTTTCTGAGGGACCATAAATAGCTTCCAGGCCTTTATCTTCTGGGAAGATAGTGCTAACCTGTCCTTGTAATCCATTTATAGCACCATGAATGAATACTTTGTTTAATTTTTTACAGGCCTCTTCCAGTATAAATCTTGCCGGAATATTATCAAGGGCGTCAAGAGCTAAATCAACATCTTGAATCATGTTAGAAATATTGTTGGCATCAATAAATTGGGGATAGCTTATGGCCTCTATACCGGAATTTATATCCTTTATTCTGGATACTGCTGTTTCTGCCTTTCCTTTTCCTATATTTTTTTCGCTACTTAGTAATTGGCGATTAAGATTGCTTTCCTTAAATATATCTCCATCAATGGCTGTTATACTTCCTATTCCCAATCGGGCTAACAGCTCTATGATGCTTCCACCTAATCCACCACAACCAATTACTGCTACTTTAGAGCGAAGTAATTTTATCTGCTCAGTAAAGCTGATGGTACGGTAGTTTCTATGGTAACGGGCAGGCATTATTTCTTCCTGCAGGGCTGCTATCTCTATTTCTTTAGGAGGTAGAGCATATTTTTGGGATAGATATCGGACCTGGGCAATTGGTATTATGGGAATCCCCTTTATTAGGTATTTTTTGTTTGCTTTGAATTGTTTTAATTCCGCCAACATTTCTGGTACAATCTTCTTACTCATTATCTGCCACCCCACCCCTATTCATTAGTGAAAATAATTTTAAAGTAGAAAATTTTTCAATTAGAAAATTGCTCTAGATGTCTCTCTTATCTTTTACAGGAAAAACAGGACTTGACCTTATAATCTTATCTTACCATATTATAACAGTTATTATAGTTAATCAGTCAAATTTTTATTAGTTATTAAAGAACAGTTTAAAAAAATATCATTACCTATTATTGCCAAACTCATTGCCTAAAAAAACTTCCTATGGTAATATTAATATTAAAAAACAATGCTCAAAAAATAAGACTTATACCAAAAAGTTTAATTTAGTCTAAAGGGAGGTGAAAAGGGGAAATAAAAAATTTTTACAATTAAGGAATATATTAAAAGGGGAAAGGAAAGTAATATGAAAATGAACAGGAAAAGAAAGAGTTTGTTTTTTGCTCTTACTATTTTATTGGTTATTGTAATTTCTTCTCTTACCTCTTTGGCTGCGGATAGACATACCCCTCAAGATGCCATTGCTGCCCATGGTATGGTAGCAGCAGCCCATCCTCTGGCTGCTCAGACGGGGGTGGAAATTCTAAAAAAGGGAGGCAATGCCATAGACGCAGCTGTAGCAACTGCCTTTGCTTTAAATGCGGTTGAGCCAAATGCCTCTGGAATTGGCGGTGGAGGTTTTATGGTCATCCGTTTTGCCAAGACCGGCGAAATTGTAATTTTAGATTACCGCGAACGCGCCCCTGCTGTTTCCACTAAAGATATGTATGCCTCTGAACAGGCTAAGAAAGAAGGTTGGACCTATTTAGGGGGGAAGGCTATTGCTGTTCCTGGCACTTTGATGGGACTCAAAACTGCCTTGGATGAGTATGGCACTATGACCTTGGAAGAGGTAATGACTCCTGCTATAAACTATATGGAGAACGGCTTTGAGATTACGGAAACCTTCAGTCAGATCATAAAGGATGAATATGAAAAATTAACAGTATGGAATGACCCTTTTGCCATTGCTTATCTGAAAGATGGTCTGCCTTTGGAAACCGGCGATATTCTAGTGCAAAAAGACTTAGCTAATACCTATCGTGAAATATTAGAGAAAGGTATTGGTCATTTTTATGGTGGAGAATTAGGTCAGAAGATTGCTGATGCGGTACAGGAGAAAGGTGGCATTTTAACTCTGCAAGATCTGAAAAATTATAAAGTAAGAAGACATGAACCGGTTACTGGAAGTTACCGGGGATATGATATCTACTCTATGCCTCCTCCCAGTTCAGGTGGTACCCACTTAATCCAGATTCTCAATATCATGGAAAATTTTGATATTGCCAATATGAATTACCTGGGGCCAACTCATATTTCAGTCCTGGCTGAGGCAATGAAAATGGCCTTTGCTGATAGGGCAAAATATATGGGAGATCCTGCCTTTGCTCCAGATATACCCCTAAAAGGACTTACTTCTAAGGAATATGCCAAATTCCTGGCGAATCAGATTGATGTCACTAATCCCAAAATGGAAATACCAGCTGGAGACCCAGGTCAATTTGAACATCAGAGTACCAGTCACATCTCGGTCATTGATGTGGAAGGTAATGCGGTGGCTTTGACCCAGACTATTAATTATTTCTTTGGTTCCGGAGTAATTGTTCCTGAGGTGGGAATTATTATGAATAATGAAATGGATGATTTTTCTACCAATCCAGAGTCTCCCAATGCTCCCGAACCGGGTAAAACTCCTTTATCCAGCATGTCACCAACTATTCTGGAAAAGGATGGAGAGACCTTTATGGTTTTAGGTTCCCCCGGGGCAACCAGAATATTTACCGCTATGGCTCAGATTATCTCCAATGTCATTGATTTTGGTATGAGCATGGATGAAGCTATTGAAGCACCTCGTATGCATTGTTATTCCTCTGGTGGTAAAGCGATGCCTATCTATTTAGAAAATCGTATTCCTGTTTTAACAATTGAAGCGCTGAAGTTATTAGGCAATGAAGTAGAAATTAAAGGAGATTATGATCTCTACTTTGGTGGAGCTCAGGGAATAATGCTGAAAAATGGTGTTCTCTTCGGTGGTGGCGACTCACGGCGTGATGGAGTTGCTATCGGTTATTAAATGTTGTTAAGGTTTTCCTAAATGTAAAGGGAATGGTTCTTTTGACAATCTAAATGAGTGTTAAGAGAACCTTCCCCTAACAAGTCAATGACAATGAGGAGGGGAAGACATTGCTTAGTATTGAATTGCTTTATTTTGTGATCATGGTGGGTATCTTTGCCTTATGTTGCTTTAAGTTTAAGCTACCAGTTGGTATTGCCATGGCTATTTCTGCTATTTCTGGTTGTCTGGTAGCAGGTTTTGGTATACCTATCCGTCATCTGGTAGAAGGTGGTTTTAATTATCTCAATACTATTTTAGTTATTGCTACTGCTATGATTTTCATGAAAGTTGTTCAATATAATGGTATGATGGATACTATAACCAGATGGCTAATTGAAAAATATTATTCTAAACCGGCTTTATTAGTTGTTGGTTTATCTATTATTGTGGTTTTCCCGGGAATGATTACTGGCTCATCTACCGCTGCCGTATTAACCGGTGGAGTATTGATTTCACCAGTTTTGATTTATATGGGTTTTCCTAAAGAAATAACCGCTGCTATAGTGGCTATGGCGGCGGTATTCGGTGAGGCAGCTCCGCCTATTAATGTAAATGCCTTGATTATTGGTGGAGGAATTGACTTACCTTATATTGGTTTTACCATGCCTTTATTATTAGTAACTGTTCCTCTAATTATTTTTACCAGTCTTTTTTTAGGAAGAAAATATTTTAAGGTATTTAACTATGAAAAGATGAAAGAAAGCCTTCCTACTTCTTATCTGGCCGATTATGGTATACGACTATTTTTACCAATTATTATTTTGTTTGCCTTAATGTTAAGGGAGACTTTTTTACCCAAACTTTTTCCCACCCTGGGTATGCCTGTCTATTTTTTGATTGCCGCTCTAATTGGTATTTTTTCCGGTAAAAAATTTGACTTTTTAAAAATATGCCGGGAGGCAATTCATGATGCTTTACCGGTTTTGGGTATTTTAGTAGGGGTAGGAATGTTTATCCAGGTTATGACTTTAACCGGGGTAAGAGGTTATATTGTCATTAATTGTTTGAGCCTACCAGCCTATTTATTATATTTAGGAATAGCGATCAGTATGCCTCTTTTTGGGGCAGTGTCAGCTTATGGTTCAGCTTCAGTGTTAGGAGTACCCTTTGCCCTGGCTTTATTAGAAAGTGACCCGGTAATAACAGTATCGGCATTATCACAGTTAGCAGCCTTAGGTGATTTGATGCCACCAACGGCACTGGCAGGAATATTTGCTGCTCAAGTAGTTGGTGAAAAAAATTATTTTAAAGTTTTGGGGTATTGTATTTTACCAGGAATTATTACAGCCATCTGGTGTATTATAATTATTGCTTTGGCTAATACCATTGCTGGGATTTTATTTTAAATTTAATTAACTTGGAGGAAGCAGGAAAATAGAATGATTACCTTTGTGTATCGCTTAATAATTTTATTTCTTACTATCTTAGTCATCCAGGAAATGTTTAAAGAAAAGAATGTTTGGAATCAGCTTACCTGCTCAATCGTTATTATTCCTTTTATTTTAAGATTGCTGATGATAAAATAAATTTTCTAATTAGGGTGAGGTGAGGATTAATTAATGGAAAAACAGCAAAAAATTGCACTATCTTTGTTAATATTGGTCGTGCTGATAGTGGTAGTTGCTGCTTTGGAATTTATGGACCAATGGAAACATGATGTCATTATACCTGGTCCTGGAGTTACTAAAACAGCCACTTTAAGTGATTATTTTCCAGAACTAAAAGGAGAATACTGTGATACTACCATTTACTTTTTAGAGAGTGACCAGCCAGGGGGCACTGTTTTTATTCTGGGAGGGACTCATCCTAACGAACCAGCTTCTATGTTATCGGCTGTTTTACTGATTGAAAATTTGGTAGTTACTCAAGGTAGAATTATTATTATACCTCAAGCTAATCTTAGTGGATTTTCTCATAATGACCCCCAGGAAGCCTCTCCCCGAAAATTGCATTTTGAAACACCATATGGAGTAAGGGAATTCAGGTATGGTTCCCGGGCTACTAATCCCATTCACCAGTGGCCTGACCCGGATATTTATATTAATCAGTTTGGTCAGTCTCTCTCTGGTTCTGAAACCCGTAATTTAAATCGGGGATATCCCGGAGATCCAGCAGGAAATTACACTGAAAAAGTCTGTTACGGAATTATGGAGGTTATTCGCCAGGAAGAATGTGACCTGTCTATTGATTTACATGAGGCCTCTCCAGAATACCCGGTTATCAATGCTATTGTAGCACACGATAGGGCAATAGATTTAGCCAGTATGGCAGTGCTGGATTTACAGCTGGAAAATCTTAATTATAATTTAGAAATTTCACCACCTTCCTTCCGGGGCCTAACCCATCGGGAATGGGGAGACTACAGTGATACCTTAGCCATATTAATGGAAACCGCCAATGCCAGCCAGGGTAGAATTAGAGGAAGAACAGATGAGGCTCTTGTTTTAACAGGAAAAGATAAAATGTATGTTAAAGCAGCAGAATTAGGAAAATTATATGTCCCCTATGATGAAAATGGCCATCCTATTGAAGAAAGAGTGGGCAGGCATCTTACTGCTATCAGAGTTTTGATAAATAACCTCAATTTGTTGTTCCCAGACCGGGTAGTAGAATATCATGGTATCCCAGATTACCAAGAATTATTAGCAAATGGTTATGGAAGTTATTTATCACCCTTACCCTCCCCTCTCCCTTCTCAGGGAGAGGACTAGAGGGAAGGTTTTCAGTTTATATTTATAGTCCTCAGTTTTCAGACTAAAGATGTGGGCTTAATGACATGAGATTATGGCACAATCATTCACTTAAATTTAGATGTTCTTCAATAAAGGCTTTCACCAGTTCGCCAGTGTCAGTAATTTTAGCCACTATTTCTAAGGGAATCTTATGTTCTTCACTCATTTTAGTAAAATAACCATCCTTATTTCCAGATTCTACCACGATTAAATGGTCAGCAAAAGGAACCACCTCATCTAAAAAAGCATCGGAAAGGGCTCCTCTTCTGGCTTCACCACCAATATGCATAACCAGAAATTTTACTTTTTGGGCTTTAATTTCCTGGATTAGGGCTTTTGTTCGTTCTAACTCATCATTCTTATCAATTCCAGCTGCTCCCAATCCTTTTGAACTCCCACCAACTACTGCTATAACCATTTTAAAGTCTTTTATAATTTCAGGGGAAGCAAGCTGTTCATAGGCAGTTTCAATTTGATATCGTGATACCAATACATTAATCATCCTGGCATCTGGACTCTGCCCAATTGAGGTTATTAATATTTGCGGAGTTTCTGCTAATGAGATAGATGGTCCGCTCAGGGCTATTATAGAAAATAGAACGGCCAGCAAAACAATATTTAATATTAATAATTTCTTTACGATTAACTTCTTTGCTATTTTCGCTATATTCACTTATTATTCCTCCTTGTTCCTATTTTTCCATAGGCCTATTTTTTTATAGTTCTAAATTATTTCAGCTTCTATTTTATTATAACACAGAGATAGAACTAATAGAATAAGAACTAATATGTTAGTTCTGCTGCAGTTTGTTTTTTAAGATTGAGAGCCAGTGATGATAGTTTTCTTGATAAACTTTCTGTAGTTTTGGGTCGGGGTAGACAATGCTTTCTCTTTTCAGCCCTACAA
>JAGPKD010000166.1 GCA_018054125.1 Candidatus Oleihabitans oleiphilus
AGGGGAATCCTTCCCCTTGAGATCCCCTGAATTAAAAGCAAAATATATTGTTATTTATTTATTAAATAATTTTATATTATCTTGTAGTATCGAAATTTTTTGAAATTCCGATACTACAAGATAATCAGGGAGCTTCGCCCCCTGAAACCCCTCAAAGATAATACAATTCAAAGAAATTCTATCTTGTTTTGCAAACAAGATATTCAGGGGAAATTCTTCCCCTTGACAACTCCTGGAAAAACTTCCGACTAGCAACTTTATTTAAACGATATACGTTATACGTAATACGGTATACGATTTTGTCATTGCGAGGAGCAAAGCGACGAAGCAATCTCATCCACTTCTACCCGCATCTTTAGTCTGAAAATAGTTAACTGTAAACTGATAACTATTTATCACCCTCACCTTACCTCTCCCTTCTAAGGGAGAGGATTAGAGAGATGGTGTAACAAGATATTCAAGGGGAATCCTTCCCCTTGAGATCCCCTGAATTAAAAGCAAAATATATTGTTATTTATTTATTAAATAATTTTATATTATCTTGTAGTATCGAAATTTTTTGAAATTCCGATACTACAAGATAATCAAGGAGCTTCGCCCCCTGAAACCCCTCAATTATCAGTATTGAGTATCTAGTATTTAGTTTAAATGTTAGTTAAAAAATAAAGAAAAATTCCTTTTCTAGAAATGCATATCTTGTTTTACTAAATTTTTTATAACAAATCAATCCTTTATATTTAGGTATCGGAATTATTGAAATTCCGATACCTAAATATATTGTTTCTTAGCTAAAAAGAATATTTTATAGTATCAGAATTTTTTCGAAATTCCGATACTATAAAATATTTATCATTTTCCAAAAGATGGGTAGTAAAACTATGAGGAAATATGATCTGGTCGGGGCGAGAGGACTTGAACCTCCGACCCCCTGAACCCCATTCAGGTGCGCTAGCCAAACTGCGCTACGCCCCGACTCTCTTTGGAATACAAATATATTATACAGGAGCTTTCTTATTCTAGCAACTGAATAAAGAAAAAAAACAAGATATTCAGGGGAAGTATCCCCTGAAACCCCTCAAAGATAATACAATTCAAAGAAATTCTATCTTGTTTTGCAAACAAGATATTCAGGGGAGGTATCCCCTGAAACCCCCCAATTATCAGTATTGAGTATCTAGTATTTAGTATATAGTTTATTTAAATGTTAGTTAAAAAATAAAGAAAAAATACTTTCTAAAAAATCTATCTTGTTTTGCAAACAAGATATTTAAGGAGAAATATCCCTCTTGAGAGGGGTGTTCCGAAGGGACGGGTGTTACCCTTGAGAACCCCTGAAATAAAGCTAATTAGATTTAGATTCGGATGTATCTTTTCCCTTCAATCTCTCTGATTAGATTTTTTAATTCTAAGGATAATAAAGCCTCACTTACTTGCCCGGGTGATAATAACACCAGCTCAGTTAACTCATCAATATGCAGTGGTTCAATAGAAATATGCTGTAAAATCTTTTTTTCACAATCTGTAAGGCTCTCAGGAATGATATAACTTTGTTCTTTATTTTCGGTATTTTTCCTATCTGATAAGATTTTATTTCTCTCCTCAAACTCTTCCAAAATATCCTGATAGTTATTTACCAGTTTCGCTCCCTCTTTTATAAGATTATGACAACCTGCTGAAAGATAAGAATGAATACTGCCTGGAATAGCGAATACTTCCCTCCCCTGTTCCAGGGCAAAATCAGCAGTAATTAGGGCTCCACTTTTTTCTGGTGCCTCTACAACCAAAGTCCCTAGCGCTAATCCACTAATAATTCTATTTCTTCTGGGAAAATTATTCTTTTCTGGTTTAGTATAAAGGGGAAATTCAGTAATAATTGCTCCTTTGTTCCTAATTCTATGAGCCAATGCTTTATTTTCCGAGGGGTAAATTCTATCTAGACCACCTCCTAAAACTGCTATGGTGAGACCATCTACTTCCAAGGCACCCAGATGCGCGTTGGTATCAATACCCTTTGCCAAACCACTAATTATAATATAGCCTGATGCTGCCAATCCACCAGCTATTTCTCGGGCAACTTTTTTGCCATAATAAGTTGCCTTTCGTGAACCAACTATGGCAATACCCTTTTCTTGTTTCATTGCTGCTGTGAATTCTCCCTGATAATAGATAACTGGGGGTGGACTGTAGATATTCTTTAGTAAGTGAGGATAACCTTCCTCTTCAATAGTAATTACTTTAATATCCATTTTTGTTACTAATTCTAATTCAAAGTCAGGGTCGATTTTCCGTTTCTCCTGTTCAATCTTAGTCAAGGTTTCTTCTCCAATATGCAGTAAATTCATGATATTATTTGTTCTTAAGTTACAGAACCAGGCCTCTTTAAGAGAGGGAAAATGCTGTCTTAATTTAGAAAATCGTACCGGCCCTATCTCTTTTATTCGATTCCAGGCTAACCAGTATTTTAATTCTTCTTTTTCCATTTTTTTAACTTTATCCCTTAGATTTCTTACTCTATCAATACAAACCTTTGCTTACTAAAATGTTGATTTTCCCATCACTTGCTCTATTTTCACCCGGCTGGGGTGTCTGAGCTATAATCCTGCCCTCTGGTATTTGATAATGCATGGTATAAGCAATATCACCAATTTGATACCCAGATTCGGAAAGTATCATTTCTGCCTCCGCAATAGTTTTTCCAATTAAATTAGGTATTTGCTGAACAATCTTAAGTTCTTTGATTTCCACCTCTAC
>JAGPKD010000167.1 GCA_018054125.1 Candidatus Oleihabitans oleiphilus
CCTCATTTTTCTTAATACTTTCTTCAATATTACTTATCCGTTCTAACCAATGAGATAAATCGATCAAATCAGGTGCTTCTTCATAATTGTATTTAGCAATAAAAGCAATGTTTTTCTTATGTGGTCTTAATTCTTCCAATTCTTTTAAATGATAACCGAGCATATTTTCCAGAGCATAAACAGACTTCTGCTCTGCCCTGATTTGTTGTAAAATTTCTATATTATCTTTTGTTCTTGTTCTCACTCCAAAATTATTCATGACACCTTATCACCACTATATCACCTAATAATACAACAAGATAATCAGGGGACTTCGCCCCCTGAAACCCTCCCCTCATCGTCACCCTCACCTTACCTCTCCCTTCTAAGGGAGAGGAATATGATGATGAGCATTACTGTATTCAATTTCAATAGAACATAGGAACAACAAAATACGATATACGTTATACGTAATACGATATACGATTTTGTCATTGCGAGGAGCGAAGCGACGAAGCAATCTCATTCACTTATACCCACATCTTTAGTCTGAAAACAGTTAACTGCAAACTGATAACTATTTATCACCCTTACCCCTCCCCTCTTCCTTCTAAGGAAGAGGGATATTGATTGATTATTATAACAAAAAATTACTATACAACTTATTTCATTCAGTTTCATTTTTTTATTTTCTCAATCTTTTAATTACACTTATATTTCTTTGGTCGTCCTCTTCACTTCTTTTTGGAGTTTCCAAAATAAAAGGTAAATCTCTAATCGATTTATGATTTATTAACCTTCTGAATCCCTCTAAGCCAATAAATCCTTCCCCAATATGCATATGCCTATCTTTTCTAGAGATTAAATTATATTTTGAATCATTGAGATGAATAACCTTCAATTTATCCAGGTTAATTTCTCTATCCAATTCAGTTAAAGTATCTTCTATCCCTTTCTCCTCAGCAAGATTGTATCCTGCCGCAAAGGCATGACAGGTATCAAGACAAATTCCTATCTTTTCCGGGTATTCTATCTCTTCTATAATATATCTTAACTGGCTAAAAGTATAGCCCAGACTGCTTCCCGAACCAGAGGTATTTTCTAATAAAATTATGGTAGATAGTTTTAAAGAAGAACTTTGCTTTAAAATAATTTTTAAAGCCCTGGTAATTCTCTGTAGACCATATTCTTCTCCAGCATTACGGTGCGCTCCCGGATGCACAATCAGATAAGCTTGTCCCAAATTAGCCAGTAACATTTCTGCTCTTTTCATTTCTTCTAAAAAAGCATTGATGGACTTGAAATAAATTTTTTCATCTGGAGAAGCAAAATTGATTAGATAAGAAGCGTGAATAAAAACAGGATGAATATCCGTCTTTTGTAAGGCTTTTTGAAAATTGATTATTTCTATACTGTCATAAAATCTTTCCTGCCAGGTAAGAGAATTTTTAGAAAATATCTGCATGGTATTAATTCCCAACTTTTTTGCTCTAATAACGGACTTCTCAATACCTCCAGCAATGGAAATATGACATCCTATTCTCAATTATTATTCCTTTCTGTCGTTTTTTCGAAATTTTTTGAGTATCGTATTCTTTAAGCTTTTCTAATAACTCCTCCTCTTTTGTTCTTTCTTTTACCATGAATTACCTCTATTTTTTTACGAATAATATTAAATTATACTTTAGTTATTTTAAATTCATAATCACTGATGTTCAGTTCTACTGATAATCTCATCCTGCAGGGTCTTACTGAGATTATTGAAATAATCGCTGTAACCGGCTACCCGCACAATAAGGTTCTGGTATTCTTCCGGATTCTGCTGGGCAGCCCTTAGGGTCTCTGCTTTGACCACATTAAACTGGATATGATGGCCACCTAGCTTAAAATAAGCCCTGATGAGATGAGCTAAACTATCCAATCCTTTCTCTCCTTCCAGCAGAGAGGGAGTAAACTTCATATTAAGTAAGGCGCCTCCCGTTTTCACCTGATCCATTTTAGCGGCTGATTTAATAACTGCTGTGGGACCTTTACGATCTGCTCCCTGTACCGGAGAGATACCTTCTGATAACGGTTCTTTTGCCTTACGACCATCCGGGGTAGCACCAATTACTGAGCCAAAATAGATGTGACAGGTAGTGGGTAACATATTGATACAGTACTGACCGCCCTTGCTATTCTTGCGACCATCTACCTCCTGATGAAAGGCAGTAAAGACCTGTTGCATGATGGTATCAGCATAATCATCATCATTACCATATTTGGGGGTGTTGTTTTTTAGTAAATGATATATTTCTTTTTCCCCTCTAAAATTATCTGCCAGGGCGGCCAAGAGGGTGTCCATGCTCATATGTTGGTGGTCATAAATATGATACTTGAGAGCTGAGAGACTATCAGTAATAGTACCGATACCTACTCCCTGCAAGTAATCGGTGTTGTAGCGTGCTCCACCAGCATTATAGTCTCTTCCCTTTTCAATACAGTCACTTACGATGATAGACAGAAATGGGGTGGGCATGGTAGTGGCATAGAGCTGCTCGATAATTTGATTACCTTTTATCTTGATTTCTACAAAATGGTGCAGTTGTCTTTGAAAGGCCTGGAAGAGCTGGTCAAAGCTGGTAAACTTTCTGGGGTCTCCGGTGGTCAGGCCAATTAGCTTCCCGGTTCTGGGATCTATTCCATTATGCAGGGTAATCTCCAGTACCTTGACCAGATTAAAGTAACCGGTAAGGATGTAGGCTTCCTTGCCAAAGGCTCCCGTCTCTAC